>NZ_JBHUZM010000104.1:0-28637 GCF_042667665.1 Streptomyces sp. NPDC057307
TGAGGAGTGCGGTGTGGAGGGCTGCGTCGAGGAGGGCGGGGTGGATGGTGTGGCCGGTGGTGTCGGTGTTCTCGGGGAGGGTGATGTCGGCGTAGTAGTGGTTGTTGTCTTGTTTCCAGGCGGTGGTGAGGCCTTGGAAGGTTGGGCCGTAGTGGTAGCCGCGGGCGTGCAGGTCGTCGTACAGGCCGGTGACATCGACCGGTTCGGCACCTGGGGGCGGCCAGGTCGCTGACGGCTGGGGCGGTGCCGGCTGGTGCTGGGTGAGGGTGCCGTCGGCGTGCTGGACCCACGCCGTGTCGGTGTCGGTGCGCGAGTTAATGATCAGGGTGCGGGTTCCGTCGTGGGCGGGTTCCAAGGTGAGGTGGAGTTGGCGGGGTGTGGTGGGGTCGAGGATGAGGGGTGCGTGGAGGGTGAGTTCGGTGAGGTGGGGGTGGCCGGTGTGGAGTCCTGCGTGGAGGGCGAGGTCGACGAGGGCGGCGCCGGGGAGGAGGACGGTGCCGGCCACGGCGTGGTCGGCGAGCCAGGGGTGGGTGCTGAGGGAGAGTCGGCCGGTGAAGAGGGTGGTGGTGTCGGCGAGGTCGATCCGCGCCCCGAGCAGCGCATGCTCAGCCCCCGACAGGCCCAGAGACGTCGCGTCCTGGAGGCGGGATGAGGACTTCAGCCAGTACGACTCGCGCTGGAACGGATACGTCGGCAGATCAACCGCTTGCGACGACTGAGGGAGGAACCTTGTCCAGTTGATGGGGGTGCCGGTGGTGTGGGCGTGGGCCGCGGAGACAACAAGCTGGGTCAGCGTGCCTTGCTGCCGCCGCAGGGTTCCGATGACCGTGGCGGGTGTCTCGGTGGTGTCGGTGGTGTCCTGGATGCCGATGGTCAGGACCGGATGCGGGCTGGACTCGATGAACAACCTGTAGCCGTCGGCCAGCAGGGCCCGGGTCGTGGTCTCGAACCGGACCGTCCCGCGCAGATTCTGATACCAGTACGCGGCGTCCATCGTGGTGGTGTCGGTGACACGCTCACCCGTCACCGTGGAGTAGAACGCAATGTCCGTCACCGCCTGCGGCGTGACCGGGGCCAGCAGCTCAGCGAGCGTGTCCTGGAGTTGGTCGATGTGGGGGGTATGGGAGGCGTAATCGACATCGATACGCCGCGCCCGCACATCCGCAGCTTCGTAGTGGGCGAGCACCTCCTCCAGCGCTGTGACGTCACCGGCGATGACGGTGGACGCAGGCCCGTTGATGGTAGCGATGGTCAAAGTGGGCGCGTGGGTGTCGAGGTGGGCCTGGACCTCCGCCGCGGGCAGGGGAACCGAGACCATTCCGCCGGTGCCGGCGAGTGCGGTCAGGGCCTTCGACCGCAGCGCGGTGATACGGGCGCCGTCCTCAAGAGTCAGAACCCCGGCGACCGTGGCCGCCGCGATCTCGCCCTGGGAATGACCGACAACCGCATCCGGTACGACTCCCAGCTCTGCCCAGGCTGCGGCGAGTGACACCATTACCGCCCAGAGGACCGGCTGGACCACATCCACCCGCTCCAGCGACGCCGCACCCTCCGCCTCGTTCAGGACATCCCACAGACCCCAGTCCGTGAACTCCCCCAGCGCCACCGCGCATTCATCCAAACGCTCCCGGAACACGGGCAGTTCCGCAGCGAGTTCCACCGCCATTCCCGCCCACTGCGACCCCTGCCCCGGGAACACCAGCACCGTCCGCCCCGTGCCGGACGCGACCTGACCCGACACCACAAACGGCGACGGCTCACCCGCTGCCAAAGCCCGAGCCCCGGACAGCAACTCCTCCACCGACCCACCAATCAGCACCGCACGGTGATCGAACCGGGCACGCGACGACACCAACGCCCGCCCCACCGCCACCGGATCAGCCCCCGCCAACGACCCCAACCGCAACGCCTGCTCCCGCAACGCCACAGCCGACCTCGCCGACATCACCCACGGGACGACAGCGGGGCACGGTGCCAGGGTGGTTGCCCCGGAGGCCGGTTCTGCTGGTGGCACTTCCTCGATGATGACGTGGGCGTTGGTGCCGCTGACGCCGAAGGAGGAGATGCCCGCCCGACGTGGATGACGGTCGTTCAACCAAGGGCGTGCCTCGGTCAGGATCTCGACGGCTCCCGCCGTCCAGTCGACGTGCCTCGATGGCGTGTCCACGTGCAGTGACTGCGGCAGCACCCCGGCCTGCATCGCCATCACCATCTTGATGACACCTGCGACGCCTGCGGCGGCTTGGGTGTGACCGATGTTCGACTTGATGGATCCCAGATAGAGCGGCCGGTTGTCGGGGCGGTTCTGCCCGTACGTCGCGAGCAGTGCCTGCGCCTCGATGGGATCACCCAGCCGCGTCCCCGTGCCATGGGCCTCGACCGCGTCGACCTCGGCGGCAGTGAGCCCCGCCCCGGCCAGCGCCTGGCGGATCACCCGCTCCTGCGAAGGACCGTTCGGCGCGGTGAGGCCGTTGCTCGCACCGTCCTGATTCACCGCCGAACCCCGCAGCACCGCCAGCACCCGATGCCCATGACGCTCCGCGTCCGACAACCGCTCCAACACCAGCAGCCCGGCGCCCTCACCCCACCCCGTACCGTCTGCCGCATCCGCGAACGGCTTGCAACGACCGTCTGCGGAAAGACCGCGCTGGCGACTGAATTCCACGAACAGACCCGGCGACGACATGACCGTCACCCCACCCGCCAGCGCGAGAGAGCTCTCGCCCTGACGCAGCGACTGCGCCGCCATATGCAACGCCACCAACGACGACGAACACGCCGTATCCACCGACACCGCCGGACCCTTGAGACCGAGCGAATAGGCGATGCGACCTGATGCCGCACTGATGCTGCCACCGGTCAGTAGGTATCCGCCGAGGTTGTCGACCGGTTCGGCGAGCCGGGGACCGTACTCCTGTGCCATCGTTCCGATGAAGACCCCGGCGGGCTCTCCCACCAGTGAGTCGGGTGCGATGCCGGAGCGCTCCAGTGCCTCCCAGGCCGTCTCCAGCAGCAGCCGCTGCTGCGGGTCCATCGCCAGCGCCTCACGCGGACTGATCCCGAAGAATTCAGGGTCGAACTCGTCGGCCTCGTAAAGGAATCCGCCGTGGCGGGTATAGGTACTGCCGGCCCTCTGCGAGTCCGGGTCGTAGAGACCGTCCAGGTCCCAGCCACGGTTGGTCGGGAAGCCGGAGATGACATCCGTGCCTTCGGCGACCAGCCGCCACAACTCCTCCGGCGACGACACACCGCCCGGGAAGCGGCACGCCATGCCCACGATCGCCACTGGCTCATCGGCCACGGCCGACGGTCGGACCAGCGGATCCAGGGGGCTGGTGTCGCCGCCGACCAGGCGGCTCAGCAGGTGACGGGCGAGTTCGTTCGGAGTCGGGTAGTTGAAGATGCCGGTGGGTGGCAGGCGTAGACCTGTCGCTTCTCCGATCCGGTTACGCAGTTCGACGGCTCCGAGCGAGTCGAATCCCTGCTCCTTGAAGCTTCGGTCGTTGTCCACCGAGGTCGAAGATGCATGGCCGAGGACAATGGCCGAACTCGAACGGACCATGTCCAGCAGGATTTTCTCCTGTTCCGGACGTGGCATCCCTGCCAGGCGGGTGACGAGAGCGGGGGCACTGTCCGGGGCGTCCTGGGGGAGATCAGACGGCTCGACCGGTGGCGCCGTCCCGTCAGATGTGGAGCCGACAAGCCCGCCTGAGGGGAGCGGGAACTCCTGATGCTGAAAGGGGTACGTCGGGAGGTCGACTGTCTGGGATGTTTTGGGGAGGAACCTTGTCCAGTTGATGGGGGTGCCGGTGGTGTGGGCGTGGGCGGCGGAGGTGAGGAGTTGGGTGAGGGTGCCTTGCTGTCGGCGGAGGGTTCCGATGACCGTGGCATCGGATGCGGTCTCGGTGTCGGTGGTGTCCTGGATGCCGATGGTCAGGACGGGGTGGGGGCTGGACTCGATGAACAACCTGTAGCCGTCGGCCAGGAGGGTGCGGGTGGTGGTCTCGAACCGGACCGTCCCGCGGAGGTTCTGATACCAGTACGCGGCGTCCATCGTGGTGGTGTCGGTGACACGCTCACCGGTCACCGTGGAGTAGAACGCAATGTCCGTCACCGCCTGTGGAGTGACGGGGGCCAGCAGCTCAGCGAGCGTGTGCTGGAGTTGGTCGATGTGGGGGGTGTGGGAGGCGTAGTCGACATCGATACGCCGCGCCCGCACATCCGCAGCTTCGTAGTGGGCGAGCACCTCCTCCAGCGCTGTGACGTCGCCGGCGATGACGGTGGACGCAGGCCCGTTGATGGTAGCGATCGTCAAGGTCGGCGCGTGGGTGTCGAGGTGGGCCTGGACCTCCGCCGCGGGCAGCGGCACGGAAACCATCCCGCCGGTGCCGGCCAGTACGGTGAGTGCTTTGGAACGCAGCGCGGTGATACGGGCGCCGTCCTCAAGAGTCAGAACCCCCGCGACCGTGGCCGCCGCGATCTCACCCTGGGAATGACCGACGACCGCATCCGGGACGACTCCCAGCTCGGCCCAGGCTGCGGCCAGTGACACCATCACCGCCCAGAGGACCGGCTGGACCACATCCACCCGCTCAAGTGACGCCGTGTCATCGGCTTCGTTGAGGACGTCCCACAGACCCCAGTCCGTGAACTCCGCCAGCGCCACCGCACATTCGTCCAAACGCTCCCTGAACACGGGCAGTTCGGCGGCGAGTTCCACCGCCATTCCCGCCCACTGCGACCCCTGGCCCGGGAACACCAGCACCGTCCGCCCCGCACCCGCCCGGACCTGACCCGACACCACGAACGGCGACGGCTCACCCGCCGCCAAAGCCCGAGCCCCGGCCAGCAACTCCTCCACCGACCCACCAATCAGCACCGCACGATGGTCGAACCGGGCACGCGACGACACCAACGCCCGCCCCACCGCCACCGGATCAGCACCCGCCAACGACCCCAACCGCAACGCCTGTTCCCGCAACGCCACAGCCGACTTCCCCGACACCACCCACGGCACAACACCCAACTCCGCAGGCCCCGCGACATCCGCCCCAGTCGCCGGCGCCTCCTCCACAATCACATGGGCGTTCGTGCCACCCATCCCGAAGGAGGAGACGCCAGCGACCAAGGGCCCATCCCCGCCGGGCCAAGCGCCGTGCTCGGCGTGGACCCGGAGGTTCAGCTCCTCCAGGGGGATCTGTGGATTCGGCGACTCGAAGTTCAGACTGGCGGGAAGTTCCCGGTGGGTGAGGCTGAGAACGGTCTTGAGGAGGCCCGCGATGCCAGCCGCACCCTCCAGGTGGCCGATGTTCGTCTTCACCGACCCGACGTGCAGGGGCGCCGCGTCCGCCGCGCGTTCGCCGCCCAGCGCGGCGCCGAGTGCCGCTGCCTCGATCGGGTCGCCGACCGGCGTACCGGTGCCATGGAGTTCGACGTACCTGACCTCGGAAGGGGAGACACCCGACCGCTCGTACACCTGGCGCAGTAGTTCTTCCTGGCCCTGACGGCTGGGGGAGCTCAGACTGTGGCCGCCGCCGTCATTGTTCACCGCGCTGCCGCGGATCACCGCGTGCACCCGGTCGCCGTCCGCGAGCGCCCGGGACAGGGGCTTGAGAACGACGACGGCGCCGCCTTCGCCCCGTACATAGCCGTTCGCGCGTGCGTCGAACGTGAAGCACCGGCCGTCGGGAGAGTAGCCGCCGAGTTTGCCCGAGGCGATCTGGCTCTCCGGGGCGAGGTTCAGGTTGACGCCGCCGGCGATGGCGAGCGTGTTCTCCCCGTTGCGCAGGCTCTCGCAGGCGAGGTGCACCGCCACGAGGGAGGAGGACTGTCCGGAGTCGACGGCGAGGCTGGGGCCCCGCAGGCCGTATGTGTACGAGATGCGGTTGGCGATGATGCTGCGGTGGACACCCGTCAGGGAGTGCCGGGTGATCGCGTCGAGTCCGCCGCGGTTGAGCAGGGTCGCGAAGTCGTTCCAGATGGACCCGACGAACACACTGGTGCGGCTGCCTGACAGTTCATCCGGCACGATACGGGCGTCCTCGAACGCCTCCCAACTCAGTTCCAGCAGCAGCCGTTGCTGCGGGTCCATGGCGAGTGCCTCGCGCGGTCCGATGCCGAAGAAGCGGGCGTCGAAGCCGACGATGCTGTCGCGGTCGAGGAAGCCGCCGTAGCGGGAGTTGATCTTGCCAGGCGTGGTGATGTCGCTGTCGTACAGCGCGTCGGCGTCCCACCGGTCGGCCGGCGCTTCCGTGATGGCGCTCCGGCCCTCTTTGAGCAGGTCCCAGTAGCTGTCGGCGTCGGGAGCTCCGGGAAGACGGCAGGACAGACCGACGATGGCGATCGGGTCGTTCGCGGCAGACGCGGCAGACGCGGCAGACGCCACGGACGCCACCGATTCCACGGGCCCTGCGGACGCCACGGGCCCCACGGACGCCGCACCCTCCAGGGCCTGCCCCTCCCGAGTGCCCTGCGTCCCCTGTGTCTCCTGCGTGCCCTGCGCCGCCCGCTCGCCAGTGGCGTGAAGGTTCGTCTGCTCAGTCGTCATCGCGTCAACTGCCCCTTGGAATCGACTGCTTGGCGGGCCAGGCCCTCCGGGGCGCGCCCACGGGAAGCTCCAGTGGTCCGGGTCGCGACCACAGTCGGTCGGGTTGCTAAGGAGGACCTTTCCGTGATCTAAAGCGCCTTCGGTGCGTGGGAAGAAATATTGCTAGTTGAGAAAACTTGCGTAGCACGCACAATCATAGCTACCGTTGCCGCATGGCTGAAGACCACACCGAGGGCCTGGGGTTGCGGGAGCGCAAGAAGATCGCCACGCGAAAAGCGTTGGGCGAAGCCGCTCTCCACCTCGCGGCCGAGCGGGGGCTGGACGGCGTTCTGATCGAGGACATCGCTGCCGCGGTGGGAGTGTCGCCCCGGACCTTCAGCAACTACTTCTCCAACAAGCACGAGGCGATCGTCAGTCTCGTCCTGGCGCGGGCCGCCGGCCTTCGTCACGCGGTCGCCGGCCGGCCCGACGACGAACCTCTCTGGGACTCCATCGCGCATGCCGCCGCCCTGTACATCCCGGAGCGGGACGCGATGTCGGAGGAGTGGCGGATGAGCGCCCGACTGATCCGCAGTTCGCCGGCGTTGGAGAGCGAGCAGTTCAAGGCGTACGCGCAGATCGAGCGGGCGCTGACGCAGGAGATAGCGGCACGCACCGGCACGCATCCGCAGGACGATCTCTACCCCGCACTGGCCGCGGGTGTCGCCGTATGCGCCATACGAGCCTCGCTGCGGCACTGGCTCGACACCGCGGAGGACGGCATCCCCTACTCCGAGGTGCTCCGATGTGTGATCCGGCAGGTCGGCATGGGTCTGCCGGATCCTGACGCCGTCAATGTCCAAAACGCTGCCAACGTCCGGAACCCTTCCAGTCTCCGGAGCGCCGCCGGCGATCGGATCGACGGGCCGCCGCCGTCCGAACCGTGAACTTCTGCTACACGTACTTCCGCTACATGAACTTCCGTTACGTGCACTTCCCGTACGTGAACTAAGGAGCTTTTCGTGTCCACTTCGTCAGCCACCGCTGCGACTCCAGGAGCCGCGGCAGGAGGTGCGGCGACTCCGCCGCCCACATCATCCTGGGCGGTCACCCTCCGTGCGGTCGTCATCGTCACCCTCTTCCTGGCCGGCATCCTTGTCGCCTTCGCCCTGCCCCAGATCCACCTCGGGCCACGTGACATCCCGATCGCGGTCGTGGGTGAGCCGGCTGCCGCCGACGCGCTCGGTACGCGACTGGAGAAGGAGCGGCCTGGAGCGTTCGACATCACCCAGGTGTCCGACACGCAGGAGGCGCGCCGTCTCATCGACGATCACGAGGTGTACGGCGCCGTGGTCACCCACGATGCCGAGGACCCCTCGATGATCATCGCCAGCCAGGCGGGCCTGCCGGTGGCCAACGTGCTGAAGGAGCTGGGCTCACAGCTGCGCGGTGGCGTCCCGCCCGGTGCGGTGGAGGACGTGAAGCCGCTGCCCGCCGACGATCCCACCGGCGCCGGCCTGAGTTCCGGCTCGCTGCCCATGGTCCTCGGCGGCTGGCTGGCCGCAGTCCTGATCCTGATGCAGGTCCGAGGGCTGGGGCGGCAGGTGAGCGGTGTCTTCCTGTTCTCCGTGATCGGCGGCTTCGTCCTCAGCGCGATGATCAAGTACGTGTTCGGTTCCGTCGACGACGGCAACCTCTTCCTGATGACGGCCGCCGCCGCGCTGAGTCTCGCCGCGACCGCCTGGATGATCCTCGGACTGCGGGCGGCCTTCGGCAATCCGGGTCTCGGTGTCGGCGGTCTCCTCGTCATCCTCATCGGCAATCCCCTCTCCGGTCTGAGCAGTGCGCCGGAGATGCTTCCGGACGGCTGGAGCACGCTGGGCCAGCTTCTGCCGCCGGGCGCGGGCGGCACGCTGCTGCGGTCCGTGGCGTACTTCGAGGGCAACGGCGCTCTCGTACCCGTCCTGGTACTGACCTCGTGGATGGCCGGGGGCGTGGTCCTGTTCCTGTTCGGCATGGCGCGGGCCCGCAAGAAAGCCCTGGCTTCTTCTCAGGCCGCGTCGACCGGCGGCCCGCAGAATGCCGCGGTGCCCGCTTCCTGACGGTCGGTCTGGTCCGACCGGTGTCTTGGGAGTGCGGTCCCACCCGCGCCTTGAGCGTACGGTCCGACCGACATCCGGGGTATGCGGTCCGACCGGCGCCTTGAGCATCCGGGCACGACCGTCATCCTGACCGTGCGGTCCGACCGGCGCCCTGACCGTGCGGCACGACCGTCGTCGTGAGTGAACGCAGGCCCCGCCGTGCGATGGTGGAGTCTGCGTTCACGTCGGAGGCCAAACGACGAAGCCGTACACGCGACTGGGCTTTGGTCCGTTTCGCTGCCATGTGTCAAACAGCGCCCAATTATGAACCAGTTGTCCGGTTCGATAGGGACGGGCAACGTGGATACGGGGGAATGGCAATGCTGGTGGAGAGGGAGGTGGAACTCGAGGCGTTGCGGCTGGCAATGGCCCGCGGCGCACCGGGGACCGTGAGTGTGGCTCTCGTCGAGGGAGCTGCCGGATGCGGAAAGTCCGCATTGTTGGACGCGATTGTGGCGGAGGAGTCGGCCGCCGGGGCGGCAGTTCTTACGGTGTCCGCATCGGGCTTCATCAGACTGTCCGCCGGCAGCGCGTGGCGGGAGTTGGCCGAAATACCGCGCTCTTCTCTGGATGTGGAAGATCTACTAGGCGATCGCTCCTTGGTTATATGCATGGACGATGCGCACAAGGTGGACTCCGAACGCCTGGACGCGGTGCTGCACATGATGGAAGCATTTCGGCCACACGGTATTACATTACTGATGGCGCAGACCCTGGAATCTGATCTTCCGGGGACAGCATTTCACACCGAGATCTGGCGGCAGCAGCATTTCCGCAGAATTCAGGTCAGCAGGCTCAGTTGCGGCGCCGCCGCCGACCTGATCGCTCGGCACGGCGACGGAGCTCCAACGGCGGGGACGGCCGATGGGAAGTTGGCCGGAGAGCTTTCCGCGGTGAGCGGTGGGAATCCCCTGTTGCTGCGCGCGCTGCTCGCCGAGTGCGCGCAGCCGGCCGGCCTGGCGGGTGACGTACGCCTGGAGCCCGGCCTGCGCGGGCCGTTCGCCCGGTCCGTGCTCACCTGCCTGGCCCGCGGTGGCGCCGAGACCCGTGACGTCGCCGTCGGCATGGCGGTTCTCGGCGAGCGTAGCGGCCTCGATCTGCTCAGTGCCCTGCTGGGGGTCACGCCCGCGTCGGCGCACCAGGGCACGCAGATACTCAATGCCACCGGTATCGCGGACGGTTACCGGTTCCGCCATCCGATCGCCGAGGCCGCCGTACTGGAATCGCTGCCCGCGCAGCGCCGTTCCGCGCTCCACAGCAGGGCGGCCGGTCTGCTGTTCGCCCGCGCCGCCCACTCCACGGAGATCGCGCGCCATCTCACGGCGGCCGGACGGACCGAAGAATCCTGGGGTGTCGCGGTGCTTCAGGACGCGGCCACGCACGCCATCGCCGACGACGACGCGGAGGGAGCCCTCCTGCTGCTGAACCTCGCCGAGCACGAGTGCGGGGACGAGGAACAGCGCGCGGTGATCCGACTCAGCGCCGCCATCATCACCTGCCGGCTCAACCCCTCGGTCGGCGAGCAGCAGTTGACCGATACGGTGCGGGCCCACCACACGGACCTGCTGACCCCGATGGCGGGCAGCCTGCTCAACCGGATGACCTTGAAGCGCCCGGGCGAGGAGTGGTCCCTCGGCGAGGAGCGGCCCCCGGCCGAGGAGCGGCCCACGGGCGGCCCGCCCGGCCGGCAGCCCGCCCCGACGACCGGACGGGGCAAGGTCCAGCCGTACGTCAGAGAACTCTGGAGCACTCTCCTCATGGTGCACCAGGGCGGAACTCACCCGGCTCCAGCCGGACCCGGCACGGCATCGGCCGCTCCCGTGCCGTCGCCGCGACGGTCCCAGGAGGGCCTGCTCATTCCGGCCCAGTCCGCCGCGAGTTCACTGTGGCTGCGGGCGGACGCTGACCTGGAGGAGACGGCGGCGGCCGCCGCCGAGCGGAGTCTGCGGATCTCCCCGCTCGTCGACTCCACGCTTCCGGAGCTGGTCAACCACCTCAAGGTGCTCGCCTTCACGGGCCGGTCCGGCGCCGCGGAGGAGTTCGCCCTGCGCTTCGACAAGGAGGCGGGCCGACGCAACGCCCCCGGCTGGCAGACCCTGTTCGCCTCGGCCCTCGCCGAGATCGCCCTCGCCCGGGGCGCGTTCCCCGAGGCACTGGCGCACGCGCTCCGGGCCACGGAACTGGTGTCGTTACGCAGCCACAGCGTGTTCGCCGTCGGGGTCAGGGTCAGCCGGATCCTCGCCCACACGGCCATGGGCCAGTACGCCGCCGCGGGCGTACTGCTGGAACAGGCCGTGCCGGAGCAGCTGTTCTCGAACGCGGACGTGTTCGCGTATCTGCGCGCCCGCGGTCGCTATCACCTGGCCACCGACAACGCCGCCGCGGCGATGAACGATCTCGGCCGGGTCGGTGCGCTCGCCAGGGAATGGGGCATGGACCGGCCCGCCCTGGTGCCGTGGCGGCTCGACGCCGCCGAGGCCTGGCTCGCACTCGGCGACAGGAGGCGAGCCGCCGAACTGATCACCGGTCAGTCGGAGGCGTACGAGACGAGTACCCACCGGGTGCGCGGGATGACGCTGCGGCTGCGGGCGGCCTTGTCCGCCCAGCACCACCGGATCCGGCTGCTGCGGCAGGCCGTCGGTGAACTGCACTGGTCCGGGGACGGATACGAGCTGGCGCGGGCGCTGGCCGACCTGGCCAAGGCGTACGAGGAAGCCGGCGACGAGGCGAAAGGCCGCATGACCAAGCGCCGCGCCTGGCGCCTGGCCAAGGAGCGCTCCGCCGAGCCCTTGTGCGCGCTGATCCTGCCCGGATTCGAACTCGGCAGTGATGAACTGGCCGCCGAGGAAGAAGCGGCCCTGGAACGGCTCAGTGAATCGGAGCGGAAGGTTGCCGTTCTCGCCACCCGCGGGTATACCAATCGGGAAATAGCGAGTCGCCTCTATGTGACCGTAAGCACGGTCGAGCAGCATCTAACGCGGATATACCGAAAGCTGGAAATCGCCGGCCGCCGTGAGCTGCAGCGCGTAACCGTCGATATGGATGAAGCTGTGTGATGGCTCACACCATGCCATTGTTAACTGCTCATGGCATGCCGGTTGAATTTGTCGAAGAACCCCTTGTGGGGCACGGTTAGGGGTCGTTATAGGGGTTGAGTGGGGGATGCGCCTATGGGAGCGTTGCTCGTGGTCGATTTCATCGAATTCGACAACTGGGGGATAATTGAGATACGACATTCTTGGCCCATTACGGGTGGTAGACGTGCATGGAATGAGATTCATCAGTGCACGCAAGATGGAGGTTCTGCTGGCCGCATTGCTGTCGCGGTCCGGCCAGGTTGTCACTACCGGGCAGCTTTTCACCGAGTTGTGGGGGGAGAACCCGCCCCGTCGGGCGAGCGCTTCGCTGCACGTCTACATCTCTCAACTCCGCGCGTTCCTCAGCCGTCCCGGTCAGTCACAGAGCTCCATCGTCACCCGGTCACCCGGCTATCTGATCCAGGTCGGCGCCGACGACGTCGACGCCCTGGACTTCGAAAGCAAAGTCGAGGAGGGACGCACCCACGCGGCCCTCTGCCGCTACGAAGATGCGGTGGCCTCCCTCGAGGCGGCGCTGGCACTCTGGCGAGGCCCGGCCCTGCACGACCTGCGCGACGGCCCGCTCGTCAACACCTATGTGACCTGGCTCGAAGAGACCAGGGTCGAGTGCCACGAGATGCTCATCGAGAGCTACCTCAGGCTCGGACGCCACCGGGAGGTGGTGGGCCGGCTGCAGATGCTCATCGTCGAGTATCCGCTCCGCGAGGTCTTCTACCGCTACCTCATGATCGCTCTGCACCGCGCGGAGCGACGGGCGGAGGCACTCCACGTCTACCAACTGGTAAGGCGCGCTCTCAACGAAGAACTCGGACTGGAGCCGTGCCGCTCCCTGCGGGAGCTGCAGCAGGCGATCCTCAACGGCGAGGATGCGTCGGACATGCTCCTGGACGGGCCGAGCAGTCCGCTGCTCGGCGCCCGTTGACCCGGAGCGCCCCCCACAAGAGCGGCCCCTGCCCGGAAGGGCGGGGGCCGCAGTCGTGGGTGCCGGATCAGACGCGGCCTCCCACGAAGGCGCCCATGGACACGGGCGCCCGCACCGTCTCGAGTACGTCCCGCAGTCGGCCGAGGAACGCGGCTTCCGACTCGCGGGTGAAGAAGTGCCCGCCGGGGAACCAGTGGGAACGGAACGCGCCCGTCGTGCGGTCGGCCCACCGCGCCGCCTCGTCCACAGGGACCAGCGAGTCGTCGAGCCCCGCGAACACATCGACCGGGCAGCTCAGTTGCGGGGCGCCGGGACGCTCGGGCCGACTGCCGCACAGCCGCAGATCGTTACGGAGCAGCCCCAGCGCCCACTTCATCCACTCGGGGTGCTTCAGCAGCACGGCGGACGTCCCCCCGCCGGCCAGCATCAGCTGAACCAGATCCCGGTCGGCCAACTCGGCCAGCGCCCCGAGCCCCGCCACACCGGCCCGCGCCGGCGCCGCACACGCGCCCGCGATCAGCCGCTCCGGCAGCCGGGAGCCACGCTCCTGGCGCAGCAGCGTGAGATCGTGCGCGATCAGTGCCCCCATGCTGTGCCCGTACAGCACATACGGACCGTCCAGGAACGGGCCGAGCTGTACGTCGAGTTCGGCGACCAGCACCTCCATGGACCGGACCACCGGCGTCCTGACCCGCCCCTCCCGGCCCGGCAGTTGCACGGGCATCACATCGATGCCCGGCCCCAGCTTCTCCTGCAGCCCCCGGTACGCCGACGCGGCACCGCCGGCGTGATGGAAGCAGACGAGCCGCAGCGCGGCGTCCGCCAGGGGCGGGCGTACCAGGCACGGGGCGGTCATCGACCGCCGCCCGCCAGGTCGTAGACCTCCTTGAGGCTCCCGGCCTCCAGCATGTCGGGCAACGAGACGGGGCGCCGTGTCTCCCGCTCCAGCAGGGAGAGGAGGGTGATGAGATGCACCGAGTCCCAACCGGGCACGTCGTCCCAGCTCTTGCCGACCGTGTCCACGGTCACCTCGATGCCCAGTTCCTCATGGACCAGGGTGACGAATTCAGCCAAGCTGTTCACTCGGGATTCCCTTCGAGCCGTTGAACTGGAAACTGAGCCGCACATGGGGCGCCGGTCCGGGCAACGTGTCGAGAGTGTGACGGAACGTGACCGTCGCCCCGTCGTCGGTCACCGCGGCGAAGCCCGCCTGCGGGTAGAACGCCGCGACCTTGCCGTTCTTGGCTGACCGCCGGTACGAGGCGATCACCTCGGTCGCGCCGTCGGCCTTCGCCTGTTCGAGCACGACGGCCAGGCAGCTCCGCTCGATGCCGCGGGAGAACACCCGGCAGCTGAGGAGGAAGTTGTCGATGTATGTGGTCGTGCCCTCCTGGCGGGTGAAGACCGCGCCCACCAGCCCGTTGTCGCCGAACCGGTCGGCCGAGGCGATCGCCAGCACGCGCGACGCCGGATCGGCGGCCAGCTCGCGGACCTCCGGTTCCTGGAGCCGTACCGTGGTGAGATTGAACTGATTGGTACGCAACGTCATCTGCGAGACCCGTGGCACGTCCCGCGGCTCGGTCTCCCGCAGTTGGACGGTGACACCGAGGTTGGCCAGATAGTCGTCGAGAGAGTCGAAGCTGTCCAGGAAGTCGTTGCGGACCAGCTCGTCGCGGTAGCGGCCGGGACGGACCCGGTCCTCGGCGGTGAGGTTCCGCACGTCGAACCAGCCGTCCCGCAGCAACTTCTCGATGTGCAGGGCGGGTTCGGTGTCCAGCGGGACCACCGCCACCTCGGGCAGCTCGTGCCGGACCAGACCGCACTCGAAAGGACTGTCGTCGACGAACACGAACGAGTCGACACCCAGATTGAGATCGGCCGCCAGTTGCTCGATGTTCCCGTGCTTGGGGTCCCAGTTGGCCACCACCCGTACGAAGTCGTCCTCGCGCAGCGCCATTCGGGGATGCGACGACAGCACCTCACGCACCGCGTCCTGGTCGTTCTTGCTCACCGCGGTCAACAGCACGCCCTGGGAGGACAACTGCTTCAGCACCCGCTGGAAACCGTTGAACGCCTCACCCCGGTAGGTGTCGGCGACCTCGATGCCGTCGATGCCCGCGTCACCCAGGATGCCGCCCCACACCGTCTCGTCGAGATCGACCGCCAGCACCTTCTTGGCCCGGCCGGTGAGATGCCGTACGAGGTGCCCGGCCTCCTTCGCGTACGCCGCGAGCAGACCGGACGACAGATGCGCCTTCGCGTACACACTGAGCCGCGCGTCGGTGGCGGGCACCCCCGCGGCGAGCCACGGTGCCACGTCGAGGACCGTCAGGTGCGGATGCTCCGCGGTGAGCCGCAGCAGCCGCGCGTTGGCCTCGTGCCACAGGGCGGACACCTCCGCCCGCGACGCGTGGTCCACCAGCTGCGCGGTCACCGACCCCAGCAGCGGCAGTGTGTTCAGCACCAGCGTTCCCGACGCCGTGGCGCCGTAACGCACCACCAGCCGCTCCAGCAGCGCGACCTTCTCGGCCAGCACCCGCTCCAGGTCCGCCGGCCGCCACGGTACGGGCAACTCGTCCAGCACGATGCGCTGGTCGAGCAGACACAGCGTCAGATCGGGTGCATGGGCGTACAGTCCGCTGTTCGGATCGGACAGGTCGAAGACGTACGCATCGAAGTCACTGACCCGGGCCCGCAGCAGAAGGCCCGCCCGGGCCAGCTGCGCGGTGAGGGCGGGCACCAGGTCACCGACCGTCCCGTGCCCCGTGACCGCGACGTTGACCACCGGCACCGACGGGTGCGGCCGGCGGACCTCGTCGGCGTCGAGCCGCGCCAACAGCCGCCCCGCGGTGACGAGCTGAGCCTCCGTCAGACCGGTGAGCAGCCCGCGCACCAGTGGGTACCGCTCCGCGAGACGCCCCTCCTTGTGCAGGGCGCGCAGTTCGTCGAGGGCGTCGTCGGCCGTGGCGGAGAGAGGACGGGAAGAGGACATCGGCGATCAGACCCTCTCCAGCGCGAAGCCCGCCTTGATCCACTTACTGGACTCCACCGTGATGCCCAGCGCCCGGTCACCGCCGACCATCTGCGGCAGCACCCGCTCCAGCTGGATGAACGGCACGGCGTTCCCGGTGTTCGCGGTCTCCCGCACGCAGGTGATCTCCTCCGCGCCGCTCATGTTCAGCGTCTCCGTCACACGCTCGGCCATCTTCCCGGACAGCTGGGGCGGCAGCAGATAGTCGACCTCGTGCTCCGTCCAGTGGAGATCGTCCAGGATCTCCTTGACGATCTCCGCGGACATCAGCGGCACCGACTCCTCGATCGCCTTGTAGTCCTCCTGGGCGGCCGGTTTGTCGAGATGCCGGTCCGCCAGGCCGAACCACTCCACCGACTGTCCCGGTGCACGCCCCTCCCCGGTCACCCGGTGCACGACACGGCGCAGCGCGGTCGTGCCGGGCAGCTTGTCCCGGGTGAGGACCGCGGCACCCGCCCCGTCCCCGAACAGCAGCATGTTGACCAGCTCGGCCGGGGGCAGTTTGCTCATGTCGATCGTCAGATCGAAGTGCTTCACGAGCACGTCGCCGCCCAGCACCAGCGCGTTGCGGCAGTCACGGGCGAGGAGCAGCTGCCGGGCGAGCGCCAGCGCCTGGTACGCGCCCGAACACCCCGACTGGAGCTGATAGCTCGGTATGTCATTGATGCCCAGCCGCTCGGCGACCAGGTTGACGGTGGTCGGCAGCAGCGCGTCGGGTGTGGCGGAGGCGAACACGATCACATCGATGTCGGACGACCGCAGAGCGGCCCGTTCGAGGGCCAGCCGGCCCGCTTCCGCACCCAGGTCGACCAGCGACGACGTGATCTCGCCGCTGTCCAGGTCGACCGCCAGATGCCGGGTGCCCGTACCGATGAACGTGTCCACCCACTGCTCCCAGAGCCTGTCGAGGCCGAACCTCCTGGCCAGCGCGGCGTTGTCCACCGGCGGCCCGGGAAGCGCGGAGGCGGCCGACAGGATTCGGATGTCTGAGGCGTCCATTGGCGGTCCTTTCTCACAGGTGCCCTACGGCTTGACATGCTGGTCGTGCCTGCTAAAGCCGCCCTTGCCCGGGCCTTTCCCTGCTCCCGGGAAAGGGCGCGTCGCGAGCGCCCGGCCACCGGCCACGCGCGACCGGGTACGAGCGGGTGCGAGCGAGCGGGTGTGGGTGCCGTCCGTGCCACCCGTGCCGTCCGTACCGGTCAGCCGGGCAGCAGCGTGCAGTCGGGATAGTTGCCCGGCAGACGCTCACCCGCCGGGCCGCGGGTCACCGCGCGCATCAGCAGGTCACCGCCGACGAAGGCGCCACGCCAGGAGTTGCCCTGACCGCCGAAGTACTCCTCGCGATCGCCACGCGAACGGGGCTTGTTCACGCCCAGCTTGAAGGACCTGACCTCCGCGCCGATACGCAGCGCCGTCGTCTCGTCGTCGCAGGAGACCGACGCCACCAGCGAACCGTTCGAGACGTTCATCGCCGACAGCAGCTCCGCCTCCGTGTCCACCACGACGATGGTGTCCACCGGACCGAACGGCTCCGCGTGGAACAGCGGCGACGAGTTCGGCGGTGACAGGATCGCCGCCGGCGGCAGATACGCGGAGGTCTGCTGCCCCGGCAGGAACAACCCGTCGGCCATCGACCCGCGATACAGCGGCAGACCGCCACCCGCGACCGCACCGTCCGTCAGATCCGCCAGCTCCTTGGCCTTGGCATCGTTGATGAGCGGACCGAAGTCCAGCTCCGGGTACGGATCGTCCGGCAGCTCCACGGCCAGCGGATGCCCGAACCGTACGTCCCGCACCGCCGGCAGATACGCCGCGAGGAACCGGTCGAGCAGCGAACGCTGCACCACGAAACGCGGATACGCCGTGCAACGCTGCTTCGCGTAGTCGAAGCTCCTGCGGATCTGCTCGGACAGCAGCGTCCAGTCGCTGTACTCCCACACACCCCAGGAGTTGAGACCCTCCTGCTCCAGGAAGTGCCTCCGGTCCAGGCCCGCGAGACCGGCCGCCACCCGCGCCCCGGCGGCCCGCCCGCCGACGAACGCCACACAACCGATCTCCGGCGACCGCACCAGCGCCGGCGACAGCGCGGAGCCGCGCCCGCTGATGAGCGAGACCGGCAGCCCTTCCCGTACGGCCAGCGCGGCGGCCAGCGTCAGACAGGACAGCCCGCCGTCGGTCGGCACCTTCGCGATGACCGCGTTGCCCGCCAGCGTCTGGATCAGCATCGCGTGCATCAGCACACTCATCGGATAGTTCCAGCTGGCGATGTTGCTCACCGGGCCGTCCAGCGGCGCGCGGCCCGCGAGCTGCCGCTCACTCTCCGCCACGTACCACCGCACCCCGTCGACACACCGGTCCACATCGGCGCACGCCTGCTTCCACGGCTTGCCGATCTCCCACACCAGCAGCCGCGCCAGCAGGTCACGGTGCGCCTCCAGCGAATCCAGCGCCGCCGAGACACGCGCCTGACGCTCCCGCAGCGGAGTACGCCGCCACTGCTGATGCAACTGGTGCGCCGCGCGCACCGCTTCGGCCGCCTCTGCGCCGCTCAGCAGCGGCGGCCCCGGAATCGGTGTGCCGTCGACGGGGGAGAGCGCCGGGGCGGCCCGACCGTCGTGCTGCCAGGCGTCCGCCCAGCGATTGCGTACGTAGTCGGGGCCGAACGCCTCGGGCGCCGACTGCACACAGCGCTCGTACGTCGCGGCCCAGGAGGTGCCGGCCTTCAGGGTCAGCTGGGGAGGCTGCATCGTTGGGGATCCTCTCGTCGGTGCGTGCCTCGTGTGTCGCGGTCCGGCTGACGGTAGGGAGCAGCCTTCAGCGCTCCTAAAGGCCAAGGCCGCCGTGACCTGCCCGGCCGCTCTTTAGAGCGCGGTTAGGGATGCGCAAGTGCCTTCGGCGACCTTTCTGGCGACCGGCCGTACCCGCTCGGCTCCGCCCGTACGGCTGCACACTTTCTGGTTACTCCGGCCGCCAAGGGGACTGCTGCACATGGCGAATGAAGACAAGCTCCGCGCTTATCTGAAGCGGGTCACCACAGACCTCCAGCAGACGCGGGACCGTCTGCACCAGGCCGAGTCCCGGAACCACGAGCCGATCGCCGTCGTCGGCATGGCATGCCGCTACCCGGGCGGCGCCCGGTCCCCCGAGGACCTGTGGCGGCTCGTCGCCGACGGCACCGACGCCATCACCGAACTCCCCGCCGGCCGAGGCTGGGACCTCGACGCGCTGTACGACCCGGACCCGCGGCGCTCCGGCACCTGCTACACGCGGCACGGCGGATTCCTCCACGACGCGGACGAGCACGACCCGGAGTTCTTCGGCATCAACCCGCGCGAAGCCCTCGCCATGGACCCCCAGCAGCGGTTGCTGCTGGAAACCAGCTGGGAGGTCTTCGAACGGGCGGGCATCGACCCCCTCACCCGGCGCGGCAGCCGGACCGGGGTGTTCGCCGGCGTGATGTACAACGACTACGGCTCCCGCTTCGGCCAGGCCGGCCGTATCCCCGAGGGCCTCGACGGATACATCGTCAACGGCAGCGCGGGCAGCGTCGCCTCGGGCCGGATCGCCTACACCTTCGGCTTCGAAGGCCCCGCCGTCTCCGTCGACACCGCCTGCTCGTCCTCCCTCGTCGCCCTGCACCTCGCCGTACAGGCACTGCGCCGCGGCGAATGCGACCAGGCGCTCGCGGGCGGCGTCTGCGTCATGTCGACCCCCGCGTCACTCATCGACTTCAGCCGCCAGCGCGGACTGGCCAAGGACGGCCGGGTCAAGGCATTCGCGGACGGCGCCGACGGCACCAGCCTGGGAGAAGGCGCCGGGCTGCTCCTGGTGGAGCGGCTCTCCGACGCCCGCCGGCTCGGACACACCGTGCTCGCCGTCGTACGCGGCTCCGCCGTCAACCAGGACGGCCGCAGCAGCCAGCTGACCGCACCCAACGGCCCCTCCCAGGAGCGGGTGATCCGCCAGGCCCTCGCCGACGCCCGGCTCACCCCCGCCGACATCGACGCGGTCGAGGCCCACGGCACCGGCACCTCCCTCGGCGACCCCATCGAGGCCCGCGCCCTGCTCGCCACCTACGGCCAGGGACGCCGCGACGACCAGCCGCTGTGGCTCGGCTCGGTCAAGTCCAACATCGGGCACGCGCAGTCCGCGGCCGGCGTCGCGGGTGTGATCAAGATGGTGATGGCGATGCGTCATCGCGTCCTGCCCGCCACGCTCAACGTCGGCGCGCCCACGTCCCACGTGGACTGGACCGAGGGCGCGGTGTCCGTGCTCGCCGAGCCACGCCCCTGGCACAAGGAGACGGGACCTCTTCGGGCCGGTGTCTCCTCCTTCGGCATCAGCGGTACGAACGCCCACGTGCTCCTGGAGGAGCCCTCCGCCGCCGACGCCGCGGGCGGTGCGCCGGTTGGCGGCTCCGGGACGGGCGACGGGTCGGTGGCCGGCGTCGGGGCGGGCACCACGGGCGAGACGGACACCACCGACGGGGTGGAGACCGCCGACGCCACCTCCGGCAGCGCCTCCCCGACGGCCGGCCCCCTGCCCTGGGTGCTCTCCGCACGCAGTGCCAAGGCCCTCGCGGGCCAGGCCGAACGGCTGCTGAAGCACCTGGACGACGAGCCCGACGCGCGCCCCGCCGACATCGGCCACGCCCTCGCCACCACCCGGGCCCGCCTCAGCCACCGGGCCGTGATCGTCGGCGAGGACCGTGCGGAGTTCGTACGCGGCCTCTCCGCCCTCGCCGCCGGCACAGCCGCCCCGCACCTGCTGAGCGGCACCGCCGCGGGCGGACTCGCCCGTACCGCCTTCCTGTTCACCGGACAGGGCAGTCAGCGGCCTGGCATGGGCGGCGAACTCCACGCCGCCTTCCCCGTGTACGCGCAAGCCTTCGACGCCGCGTGCGCACAACTCGACGTACACCTGGCGACGGAACTCCGGCACCCGCTCCGCGACATCGTGTTCGCCGCCCCGGGAACGCCCGAGTCCGCCCTGCTCGACGAGACCGTGTGCACCCAGGCCGCGCTGTTCGCCGTGGAGACGTCCCTCTTCCGGCTCGTCACATCCCTCGGCGTCCGCCCCGACGTCCTGATCGGCCACTCCATCGGCGAGTTGACCGCCGCCCACGTCTCCGGCGTGCTCTCACTGGACGACGCCTGCGCCCTCGTCGCCGCCCGCGGCCGACTCATGCAGGCCCTGCCCAAGGGCGGCGCCATGGTCTCGCTCCAGGCCACCGAGGACGAGGTACTGCCGTTCGTCGACGACGCGGCGCGGCGCGACAAGGTGTCCGTCGCCGCGCTCAACGGCCCGCGCGCCGTGGTCGTCTCCGGCGACGAGGAAGCGGTGACGGAGATCGCCGCACACTTCGGCGGACTCGGCCGCAAGACCAGACGCCTACGGGTCAGCCACGCCTTCCACTCACCGCTCATGGACCCGATGCTGGACGAGTTCCGCCGCGTCGCCGAAGGACTCACGTACCACCGCCCCGAGATCCCCGTCGTCACCAATGTGACCGGCCGGCGGGCCACCGCCGACGAACTGGCCTCGCCCGAGCACTGGGTACGGCACGTCAGGGGAGCGGTCCGCTTCCACGACGGCATTCGGCACCTGGCGGACGACGGCGTCACCCGCTACCTCGAACTCGGCCCCGGCGGCGTCCTGACAGCGGCGGCACAGGACACCCTCGACGACGCCGGCACCGGGCGCGACGACGGGCCCGCGACGGCCCTCGCCCCCGCCCTGCGCAAGGACACCGGCGAAGTCCGCTCGCTCCTCACCGCGGTCGCGCGGATCCACATCAACGGCGCGACCGCCGACTGGGACGCGATCTTCGCACCCGCCCGCCCCCGCCGCGTCACGCTCCCCACCTACGCCTTCGAACGCAACCACTACTGGCTGAACGTCCCCCCGGGAGCGTCCGACGCCACCGGCCTCGGCCTGACCGCCGCCGACCACCCGCTGCTCGGCTCGGCGATCTCCCTCGCCGACAGCGACGGAACCGTCCTCACCGGCAGGCTCGCCCGCGACACCCACCCCTGGCTCACCGACCACGCGGTCGGCGGGACCGTCATCCTGCCCGGCGCCGCGTTCGTCGAACTCGCGATACGGGCGGGCCACGAGGTGGGCTGCGACCAGGTCGCCGAACTTGCCCTGGAAGCACCCCTGTTGCTGCCCGAACGCGGCGGCGTCCAGATACAGGTCCTGATCGGCGCCGCCGACGAAACCGGCCGACGCGCAGTGTCCGTACACTCCCGCGGCGACGACACGGCGGCCGACGACAACTGGGTCCAGCACGCCACCGGCCAACTCACCACCTCGGCCGACCCCGCGACCCACGCCGGATGGGACCTGACCACATGGCCGCCGCCCGCCGCCGAAGCCCTCGCCGTCGAGGACTTCTACGACGACCTCGCGGCCGCCGGCTACCACTACGGCCCGGCGTTCCGCGGCGTACGCGCCGCCTGGCGCGCCGGCGAGGACCTCTACACCGAGGTCGAGCTGCCCACCGGCTCCGGGGACGACGGCCAGTCACCGCCCGGCGGTGACGACGCGGGCCGCTTCGGTCTGCACCCCGCCCTGCTCGACGCCTCGCTGCACGGCATCGGACTGTGGCGGGAGAGCGGCGACCCCCAGGTGCTGCCGTTCGCCTGGAGCGGAGTCACCCTGCACGCCGCGGGCGCGACCGCGCTGCGCGTACGGCTCACCCGCCGGGGCCCCGAGAAGGTCACCGTACGGGTCGCCGACCCGGCCGGTGCCCCCGTGGCCACCGTCGACACCCTCGCCCTCCGCCCCGTCACCCTGGAGCAACTGACCGGCGCCGCAGGCGGGAAGCGGCGCTTCGAGGACCTGTACCACCCGACGTGGTCCCCGCTCGCTGTCGTACCGGCCACCGGGAGCACCGCCGACGGTGCCGACACCGGGGGCTGGGTGGTCCTCGGCGACGTGTCGGCACTGCCCGACCTGGGCGCCCGCGCCCGTACGTTCCCCGATGCCGCCGCACTCGGCTCGGCCGTCGAGGACGGTGAGCAGGCACCGGAACTGGTGCTGCTGCCGTACTCGGCGACCACCACCGGCGCGACCACCACCGGCGCGGCCGGCCCCGACGCCGTACGGGACCTCACCACGCACCTCCTCGGCACCCTCCAGCGATACCTGACCGACGAGCGGCTCACCGGCGCACGGCTGGCCGTCGTCACCCGCGGCGCCATGGCCACCGACGAGCGGGAGAGCGCCGACCCGGTGCACGCCGCGGTATGGGGCCTGGTCCGCACGGCGGAGCTGGAGCACCCGGGCCGGCTGCTCCTCGTCGACCTGCCGGCATCCGCGAGCGACCTGCCGGACGACTTCGGCACCACGTTCCCCGCCGCCGTCGCGGCCGTCCTGGCCGCCGGAGAATCCCAGTTCGCACTCCGCGGCGACACGGCGCGGATCCTCAGGCTGACGCGTGTCAGCGGCGAACAAGCCGCCATGGTCCCACCGGCGGGAGTCACCGAGTGGCGGCTCGACACCAGCTCCCGCGGCACGCTTGAGAACCTCGTACTCATCCCCGCCCCGGAAGCCGGATCCCCCGCCGGCCCCGGCCAGGTGAGAGTGGCCATGCGTGCCGCGGGCCTCAACTTCCGCGACGTACTCATCGCGTTGGGTGTCTACCCCGGCGACGCCGCCATGGGCGGCGAAGGCGCCGGAATCGTCATCGAGACCGGCGAGGGAGTCACCGGGATCGCGCCGGGCGACCAGGTCGTGGGCATGTTCCCCGGCTCGTTCGGACCGTACGCCGTGACCGACCAGCGGATGATCACCCAGCTGCCCCGCGGCTGGAGCTTCGAGGACGCCGCGTCCGTACCGATCGCCTTCCTCACCGCCTACCTCGGCCTCGCGGACATCGCCCGGCTCGCCCCCGGCGAACGGGTCCTGGTGCACGCGGGCGCCGGCGGCGTCGGCATGGCCGCCGTCCAACTGGCGAAGCACTGGGGCGCCGAGGTCTTCGCCACCGCGTCCGAGAGCAAGTGGGACACCCTGCGCGCCCTCGGCCTCGACGACGACCACATCGCGTCGTCCCGCACCCTCGACTTCGAGGAGCACTTCCGCGCCGCCACGGGTGGACGCGGAATCGACGTCGTACTGGACTCCCTGGCCGGAGAATTCGTCGACGCCTCGCTGCGCCTGCTCGCGGCGGGTGGCCGCTTCGCCGAGATGGGCAAGACCGACATCCGCGACGCCGGTGAAGTACTCGCCGAACACCCACGGCTGACGCTCTATCAGGCCTTCGACCTGCTGGACCTGGCGAGCAGCGATCCCGAGCGTATCCGCACCATGCTCACGGACGTCGTCTCGCTCCTCGACGCCGGGCTCGTCAACGGTCTGCCGGTCACCACCTGGGACGTGCGCCGCGCGCCCGAGGCTTTCCGCTTCATGAGCCAGGCACGCCACACGGGCAAGATTGTGCTGACACTGCCGCCCGCCCCCGACACCGACGGGACCACTCTCGTCACCGGCGGTACCGGCGGGCTGGGCGCGGTGGTGGCGCGGCATCTGGTCACGGAACACGGCGCGCGGCATCTGCTGCTGGTGAGCCGGCGCGGCCCGGCCGCCGACGGCGTCGGTGAACTGGCCGCCGAGCTGCGCGGATTGGGTGCGACCGTCACGGTCGCGGCGTGCGACGTGGCCGACCGCCAGGCCGTATCCGGACTCCTGGACACGATCCCCGATGAGCACCCGCTGACCGCCGTGATCCACGCCGCCGGCCTCCTCGACGACGGGCTGCTGGAAGCGCAGACCCCCGAACGCCTCGACACCGTCCTGAGGGCGAAGGCCGACGCCGCGTGGAATCTGCACGAACTGACGCAGGACTCGGCACTGTCGGCGTTCGTCCTCTTCTCGTCGGTGGCCGGTGTGCTGGGCAACCCCGGGCAGGCGAACTACGGCGCGGCGAACGCCTATCTGGACGGGCTGGCGAGCCACCGCCGCTCGCTGGGGCTGGCCGGCCAGTCCCTGGCCTGGGGCATGTGGGCCGACGCCGGCGGCATGACCGGCGCGCTCGGCACGGCGGACCACCAGCGGCTGGCCCGAGGCGGGATCCGGGCACTGTCCAGGGAGCAGGGACTCGCCCTGTTCGACACGGCGTTGAGCGCCGAGCCGGCGGTACTCGTGCCGGCCGGGTTCGACGTGCCCGCGCTGCGGGCACGGCTCCAGCGCGGCGACGCGGTGCCGGCGCCACTACGGGCCCTGGCGCCGTCGACCGGTCGGGCACTGGCACGCGCCGGCGCCGGGCCGACCGGTGCGAAGGGCCTGGCGGGACGGCTGGCCGCGATGCCGGCCGCGGAGCGGGAACGGTTCCTGCTCGACGTCGTACGCGGCGAGACCGCCGCGGTTCTCGGACACGCGTCGCCGGAGACGGTGGACACGGGGCGGGCGTTCAAGGAGTTGGGCTTCGACTCGCTGACCGCCGTCGAACTCCGTAACCGTCTCAACTCCGCCACCGGCCTCACCCTGTCCAGCACCCTCATCTTCGACCACCCCACACCACGGGCGCTGACCGACCACATCGCGTCCGGCCTCGGCCTGCTGGGCTCCGACACGCCGGACAACGCGGCCACATCAATCGCGCCGACCGCCTTCGCCGCCGATGAGCCGGTGGCGATCGTGGGCATGGCGTGCCGCTTCCCGGGCGGTGTGTCGTCGCCGGAGGAGTTGTGGCGGCTGGTCGCGGAAGGCACGGACGCGATGTCCGGCTTCCCCACCGACCGCGGCTGGGACCTGGACGCCCTCTTCCACCCAGACCCGGAGAACTCCGGCACGTCCTACGTACGGGACGGCGGATTCCTCCACGACGCGGGGGAGTTCGACGCCGCGTTCTTCGGGATCAGTCCGCGTGAGGCGCTGGCGATGGACCCGCAGCAGCGGCTGCTGCTGGAGACGGCCTGGGAGGCGCTGGAGCGCTCCGGCATCGCACCGGACTCGCTGCGCGGCACCCGGACCGGCGTCTTCGCCGGTGTCATGCACGAGGACTACGGAGCGGGCCTGGCCGAGCCTGGATCACAGGCAGCACCGGAACTCGAGGGCTACTTCGCGACCAGCACCTCGGTCAGCATCGCGTCGGGTCGTATCTCGTATTCGTTGGGTCTTGAGGGGCCGGCGGTGTCGGTGGATACGGCGTGTTCGTCGTCGCTGGTGGCGTTGCACATGGCGGCGCAGTCGCTGCGTCAGGGCGAGTGCACGCTGGCGCTGGCGGGCGGCGTGACGGTCATGGCCGCACCAGCACCCTTCATCGCGTTCAGTCGGCAGCGGGGCCTGGCGGTGGACGGTCGTTGCAAGCCGTTCGCGGATGCGGCTGATGGTACGGGGTGGGGTGAGGGTGCCGGGCTGCTGGTGTTGGAGCGGTTGTCGGATGCGGAGCGTCATGGGCATCGGGTGCTGGCGGTGCTGCGGGGTTCGGCGGTGAATCAGGACGGTGCGAGTAATGGTCTGACGGCGCCGAACGGTCCGTCGCAGGAGCGGGTGATCCGTCAGGCGCTGGCCGGGGCGGGACTGACTGCGGCCGAGGTCGACGCGGTCGAGGCGCACGGCACCGGCACGCGGCTGGGTGACCCGATCGAGGCGCAGGCGCTGCTTGCGACGTACGGGCAGGGGCGTGCGGGGGACCGGCCGCTGTATCTGGGGTCGGTCAAGTCGAACATCGGTCACACGCAGGCCGCCGCGGGTGTGGCGGGTGTGATCAAGATGGTGATGGCGATACGGGCCGGGGTGCTGCCGCAGTCGCTGCATGTGGATACGCCGTCGGCGCATGTTGACTGGACGGCCGGAGCGGTTGAACTGCTTGCCGAGGCACGTCCCTGGCCCGACGTGGAGCGCCCGCGCCGGGCAGGTGTCTCCTCTTTCGGCATGAGTGGCACGAACGCTCACGTGATTGTGGAGGAGGCGCCGGCGCTGGGGGCGGGTGTCGCGGGGTCGGGGGAGTTGGGTGTTGTGCCGTGGGTGGTGTCGGCGAGGTCGGCTGTGGCGTTGCGGGCGCAGGCGTTGCGGTTGGGGTCGTTGGCGGGTGCTGATCCGGTGGCGGTGGGGCGGGCGTTGGTGTCGTCGCGTGCCCGGTTCGACCATCGTGCGGTGCTGATTGGTGGGTCGGTGGAGGAGTTGCTGGCCGGGGCTCGGGCTTTGGCGGCTGGTGAGCCGTCGCCGTTCGTGGTGTCGGGTCAGGTTCGGGCGGGTGCGGGGCGGACGGTGCTGGTGTTCCCGGGTCAGGGGTCGCAGTGGGCGGGAATGGCGGTGGAACTCGCCGCTGAACTGCCCGTGTTCAGGGAGCGTTTGGATGAATGTGCGGTGGTGCTTGGGGAGTTCACGGACTGGGGTCTGTGGGATGTCCTGAACGAGGTGGAGGGTGCGGCGTCGCTGGAGCGGGTGGATGTGGTCCAGCCGGTCCTCTGGGCGGTAATGGTGTCACTGGCCGCAGCCTGGGCCGAGCTGGGAGTCGTACCGGATGCGGTCGTCGGTCATTCTCAGGGCGAGATCGCGGCGGCCACGGTCGCCGGGGTTCTGACTCTTGAGGACGGCGCCCGTATCACCGCCCTGCGTTCCAAAGCCCTGACCGCACTCGCCGGCACCGGCGGAATGGTCTCGGTTCCCCTGCCCGCGGCGGAGGTCCAGGCCCACCTCGACACCCACGCGCCCACTTTGACCATCGCTACCATCAACGGGCCTGCGTCCACCGTCATCGCCGGTGACGTTACAGCGTTGGAGGAGGTGCTCGCCCACTACGAAGCTGCGGATGTGCGGGCGCGGCGTATCGATGTCGATTACGCCTCCCACACCCCCCACATCGACCAACTCCAGGACACACTCGCCGAGCTGCTTGCCCCGGTCACCCCACAGGCGGTGACGGACATTGCGTTCTACTCGACGGTCACGGGTGAGCGTGTCACCGACACCACCACGATGGACGCCGCGTACTGGTACCAGAATCTGCGCGGGACGGTCCGGTTCGAGACCACGACCCGGGCCCTCCTCGCCGACGGCTACAGGTTGTTCATCGAGTCCAGCCCGCATCCGGTCCTGACCATCGGCATCCAGGACACCACCGACACCGAGACCGCATCCGATGCCACGGTCATCGGAACCCTCCGCCGGCAGCAAGGCACGCTGACCCAGCTCCTCACTTCCGCCGCCTACGCGCATACCACCGGCACCCCCATCAACTGGACAAGGTTCCTCCCTCAGTCGTCGCAAGCGGTTGATCTGCCGACGTATCCGTTCCAGCGCGAGTCGTTCTGGCTGAAGTCCTCATCCCGCCTCCAGGACGCGACGTCTCTGGGCCTGTCGGGGGCTGAGCATGCGCTGCTCGGGGCGCGGATCGACCTCGCCGACACCACCACCCTCTTCACCGGCCGGCTCTCCCTCAGCACGCACCCGTGGCTCGCCGACCACGCCGTGGCCGGCACCGTCCTCCTCCCCGGCGCCGCCCTCGTCGACCTCGCCCTGCACGCAGGACTCCACACCGGCCACCCCCACCTCACCGAACTCACCCTCCACGCACCCCTCACCCTCGACCCCACCACACCCCGCCAACTCCATCTCACCTTGGAGCCCGCCCGCGACGGAACCCGCACCCTGATCATTAACTCGCGCACGGACACCGAGGCCGAGTGGGTCCAGCACGCCGACGGCACCCTCACCCAGCACCAGCCGGCACCGCTCCAGCCGTCAGCGACCTGGCCGCCCCCAGGTGCCGAACCGGTCGATGTCACCGGTCTGTACGAGGACCTGCACGCACGCGGCTACCACTACGGCCCAACCTTCCAGGGCCTCACCACCGCCTGGAAACACGGAACAGACCTCTACGCCGACATCACCCTCCCCGAGAACACCGACACCACCGGCCACACCATCCACCCCGCCCTCCTCGACGCAGCCCTCCACACCGCACTCCTCA
>NZ_JBHUZM010000105.1:0-28629 GCF_042667665.1 Streptomyces sp. NPDC057307
GCCTTCCCGGCCGGGGGCACCGTCATGTGTCCGTTCCGTTCAGATCTCGTACACCGCGCCGGGGCGGGCCAGTTCGGCCGGTCCGCCGTACACCGCCCGCGCGTCGCTCAGGTTCCGCTCGGCGTCCGTCCACGGCGGGATGTGTGTGAGGACGAGCCTGCGCGCCCGCGCGTCGGCGGCGTGCTCGCCCGCCTCGCGGCCGTTGAGGTGGAGGCCGGGGATGTCCTCCTTGCCGTACGTGAACGCGGCTTCGCAGAGGAACAGATCCGTGTCGTCTGCCAGCTCCACCAGGGCCTCGCTGACTCCGGTGTCGCCGGAGTAGGTGAGCGATCTGCCGTCGTGCTCGACGCGGATGCCGAAGGTGTCGACGGGATGGGCGAGCTTCTCCGTACGGACCGAGAAGGGCCCGATCTCGAAGGAGCCCGGCTTGAGCGTGTGGAAGTCGAAGACCTCGCTCATGGACTTGTCCGTCGGGGTGTCGGCGTGCGCGGTGGTGAGGCGCTGTTCGGTGCCGTCGGGGCCGTAGACGGGGATGGTGTCGCAGCGTCCGCCGTCGTGGCGGTAGTAGCGGACGACGAAGTAGCCGCACATGTCGATGCAGTGGTCGGCGTGGAGATGGCTGAGGAAGATGGCGTCGAGGTCGTAGAGACCACAGTGACGCTGCAACTCGCCGAGGGCACCGTTGCCCATGTCGAGGAGCAGCCGGAAGCCGTCGGCCTCTACGAGGTAGCTGGAGCAGGCCGATCCCACGGAGGGGAAGGAGCCCGAGCAGCCGACGACGGTGAGCTTCATGGAGCGTGAACCTCCGTGGCGTGGAAGGGGGGCGACGGGGGTCGTTCGGTCTGTCGAGCGTAAGGCGCTAAACGGCTGGTCGCTCCTCCACACCGGCCTGTTGTGGGGGAACTCACCTGCTCTGTCACCGGTTCGGGCGGACCTGGTCGCCGGGCGGCGGGCCGGGGATCGCGCCGCGCGGACGTAAGGCGCGGCGGTACGGTCTGGGACATGGACACGACCTGGTGGGTGGCTCTGATCGTCGTGGTGGTGCTGGCGATGGTCGCCACCCTCGTGGACGGGCGCGGCCGCAGCCCCCGGCCGCCCGGCGCGCGCTTCGGACGCTCCCGGCGGCGGGGCAGCCGGCCGGACCGCAGGCCGCCGCGCGGGCCGGCCGGGACGAAGCCCGGTGGCGGGACCGGCGGCCGGGGGCCGAAGCCGGGCGAGATCTGGTGGGCGATGGTGCCGTACGAGGACGGGGCCGGGGCGAAGGACCGGCCGTGTCTGGTGCTCTCGGTACGGGGCCGTACGGTGCTGGTCGCGAAGATCACCAGTAAGTTCCACGAGGAGCGCCCCGGTGTGATTCCGCTGCCGCCGGAGGCGGTGGGTGACACGGAAGGACGCCGGAGCTTCTTGGAGACGGACGAGTTGCGGCGGGTGGACACACGGGCGTTCCGGCGCCGGGTGGGACCTGCGGATCCGGGGCTGTGGCGGCAGGTCAGGCATCTGGCGCGCTGATCCACGGAGACCGGCCACCCCTAAGGCAGTGGCGCCGTCGGGTACCGCGGTGGGACGTACGGGCGTGGGTTGTGGCGGGTCAGGGCGATGGCCACCAGCATCGCCACGCCTGCCGCGAAGGCGCTGGTGATGCTCCAGCCGACGGTGGTGTCCTCGTAGTAGTACGAGAGCTGGTCGTACTCGATGCCCGCGAGGTCGCGGAGCTGGAGGTAGGCCGCGATGCCGAGCAGCGCGAGGGCCGCGCCCCGGGCGGCCGGGGTGCCCGCCAGCAGCAGGACGCCGACGACGAGGAACGCCGCGATGAGCGCGCTGTGGTAGTAGGTGAAACCGGCCGAAGTGCCGTACCCGCCGCGGGCGTTGATGTTCAGCGCTTCGTGCCACCACTCGCTGAGGGCGCCCCGGTCGCCGCCGGGCCCGGCGGCCTGGCTGAACTCCCGCAGGCCGCGGGCGTACCAGAAGCCCTGCAGCGCGCCGATCAGGATGAGCAGGACGCCCGCGGCTCGCCGGCGACCGGGCACGGGCTCGCGCGCAGCGTCGCGCTCGCGGGCCACCAGCAGCAGGATGATCACGGTGAGGGCGGCGAGGAACGCGAACACGTAGGTGAGCACGATCAGCGTGCCGTGCTCACTGGCGAACATGACGTCGCGGTACTCGGCCCTGGTCAGGCCGTTGAGCTGCCGGGCGCCGGCGCCGAGCAGCACGAACGCGAGGAGCAGGGCGGCGCCGCGCGCGGTACGGCGCAGGGAGAGGGCCGCGATGCCGACGACGAGCAGGGCGACCGTGAGGGCCCATTCGTGGGCGGTGAACACCAGCAGCGGCCGGCGCCCCTCGTTCTTGATGAGGCTGTTGATCAGCTCGTCCACGTCGGCCCGCGCGTTGATCGCCGTGTAGCCGATCCAGGCGGCGAGGACGCAGGCGAAGACGATGAGCAGGATGCCGGAGGTGACGTACGCGCCGAGGTGGCGGCGGGACGCGCGCCCGTCGGATTCCGGCGGTGCGAAGGGCTCAGGCGGCGCGAAGGGCTGGGGCGGGCCGAAGCCCGGCGGGCCGTAGCCGTAACCGGGGTCGTGAGCAGGGGGGTTGGGGGAACCGGGTGGGTGTCCCGGAGCACCGGGACCGCCCGTGCCGCCCGGACTGCCCATACCGCTCCAGCGCTCGTCCATCTCTGTCGTCCCCCGTGGTCGGTGTGCGCGTCGCGTACGTCGATCGGCACCGATCGTCACTCTCGGGAGCGGTGGTGCAACAGCCCCGGGCGGGGACTGTTGCACCACTGTTGCGCCACGGACGGTGAGAGTGCGGGGGTACGGGGCTCAGGCCCAGAGCTGGCCCTGAAGGGTCTCGATGGCCTCTTCGTCCGTGGCCGCCGTGTAGACGCCCGTGGAGAGGTACTTCCAGCCGCCGTCGGCGACGACGAAGACGATGTCGGCGCTCTCGCCCGCCGTGACGGCCTTCTTGCCGAGGCCGATGGCGGCGTGCAGGGCGGCGCCGGTGGAGACTCCCGCGAAGATGCCCTCCTGCTGGAGGAGTTGGCGGGTGCGGGTGACGGCGTCGGCGGAGCCGACGGAGAAGCGGCTGGTGAGGACGGACTCGTCGTACAGCTCGGGCACGAAGCCCTCGTCGAGGTTCCGCAGGCCGTAGACCAGGTCGTCGTAGCGCGGTTCGGCCGCGACGATCTTGACGTCGGGCTTCTGCTCGCGCAGGTAGCGGCCGACGCCCATGAGCGTGCCGGTGGTGCCGAGGCCGGCCACGAAATGGGTGACGGACGGCAGGTCGGCGAGGATCTCCGGTCCGGTGGTGGCGTAGTGGGCGCCCGCGTTGTCCGGGTTGCCGTACTGGTAGAGCATCACCCAGCTCGGGTTCTCGGCGGCCAGCTCCTTGGCGACGCGTACGGCGGTGTTGGAGCCGCCCGCCGCCGGGGACGGGATGATCTCGGCGCCCCACATGGCGAGCAGCTCGCGGCGTTCCTGCGAGGTGTTCTCCGGCATCACGCAGATGATCTTGTAGCCCTTGAGCTTCGCGGCCATGGCGAGCGAGATGCCGGTGTTGCCGCTGGTGGGCTCCAGGATGGTGCAGCCCGGGGTGAGCCGGCCGTCCTTCTCGGCCTGCTCGACCATGCGCAGCGCCGGGCGGTCCTTGATGGAGCCGGTCGGGTTGCGGTCCTCCAGCTTGGCCCAGAGCCGGACACCGTCCGACGGGGACAGCCGTGGCAGCCGTACGAGAGGGGTGTCGCCGACGACGGCGAGCGGGGAGTCGTACCGCATCAGAGCGTGGCGGACACGTCGGGCATGGGCGTGTGCCCCGCGCCACCGGCGACGGCCGGGAGGATGGTGACGCTGTCGCCGTCCGCGAGCTTGGTGGAGATGCCGTCCAGGAAGCGGACGTCCTCGTCGTTCAGGTAGACGTTCACGAAGCGGCGCAGCTGATCGCCGTTGGCGCCGTCGACGATGCGTTCGCGGATGCCCGTGTGGCGGGTTTCGAGGTCGGTGAGCAGGGCCGCGATGGTGTCACCGCTGCCCTCGACGGCCTTGGCTCCGTCGGTGTAGGTGCGGAGGATGGTCGGAATGCGGACCTCGATGGCCATGGCGTGGGCTCCTGTCGGAAAAGAGGCGTGACGGGCGCGCGGCTCTGCCCCCGCGCGGGGGGTGGTGCTCGGGATGGGCGTCCTGCCGCGACTCAGGCGGCAGCGCCGGCCGTACACATGGCGCTGGCGAGTCGGCACAGATCGACGTGCAGGCGCGCCACCAGGAGATCGCCTGGGGTCTTGTCGCTCACGTCGTGGGAAACCATGGGGTCATCGTATCGATTCCCGGTCCGCATCCCGGTATGTGATCTCAGCTGATGGACGTTCGGCGTTCGCCAGGTGGACGGGGCCGTCAACCGGGCAGTCCATCGGGTCCTCAACCGGGCAGTCGCTCGGACCGGTGCTCCGGCAGATAGACGACCGTGGGGGCGCCGGTCCGGGGGTGCGGCGTGACCTCCGCCTCGACCTCGTAGACGTCGGCCAGCAGGGCGGGGGTGAGAACCTCCGCCGGGGTTCCCGAGGCGACGACGGTACCCGCTTTGAGTACGTACAGCCGGTCGCAGTAGTACGCGGCGAGATTCAGGTCGTGCAGGGCCAACAGATTGGTCGTCCCCAACTCCCCGATGAGAGAGAGCACTTGGAGCTGGTGACGGATGTCCAGATGGTTGGTCGGCTCGTCCAGGACGAACAGCGCGGGCCGTTGGACCAGGGCGCGGGCGACAAGGGCGCGCTGGCGTTCACCGCCGGAGAGGGACGGGAAGGCGCGCTCCGCGAGCGGGGCGATACCGACGCGCGCCAGGGCGGCGTCGGCCAGTGCGGTGTCGGCCGCCGTGTCCGCCTCCCAGAAGCGCCGGTGCGGGGAGCGGCCCATGGCGACGACCTCGCGGACGGTCAGTTCGAAGTCGGTCTGTCCGTCCTGCGGGACGGTGGCCACGCGCCGGGCGCGCGCCTTGGCCGTCATGGTGTGCAGGTCGTCGCCGTCCAGCAGCGCCCGGCCGTGGGTGGGGCGCAGGGTGCCGTACACGCAGCGCAGCAGGGTGGTCTTGCCGCTGCCGTTGGGGCCGACGAGGCCGACGGTCTCGCCGGGGGCGGCGGTCAGGTCGACGGCGTCGACGAGGTGCCGGCCGTCGCCGACGCCGTACGACAGCCCCTCGACGCGCAAGGCCGCCGTACGCGGGCCCGTACCGGCGGTCGTACCGAAGCTCGTACCGTGGCTCATACCGGGGCTCCTTCGGGGCGGCGGCGCATCAGCCACAGGAAGAACGGGCCGCCGATGAGCGCGGTGAGGACGCCCACGGGGATGTCCTGCGGCGCGGCGACGGTTCGGGCGGCGAGGTCCGCGACGACGAGCACGACCGCCCCGCCGAGCGCGGCGACCGGCAGCAGCGGCCGGTGCGACGCCCCGACCACCATCCGCGCGGCGTGCGGTACGAGCAGCCCGACGAAGCCGATGGCGCCGCTCGCGGCCACCATCACCCCGGTGACCAGCGAGGCGAGGACGAACACGGCGGCGCGGAAGCGCGCGGTGTCCAGCCCCAGTACGGTCGCGCCCTCCTCCCCCACCAGCAGCAGGTCCAGCGGCCGGGCGAGCGCCATGAGGACGGCGGTCCCGGCGACGAGGACGACGGCCGGGACGACGAGCGAGCCCCAGCGGGCGCTGCCGAGGCCGCCGAGCGACCAGAACAGCGCCTCCTGGAAGTGCTCGGGCCGGGCGGAGACCACCAGGATCAGGGTGGTGAGCGCGGACAGGATGTACGAGACGGTCACCCCGGCCAGCACGAGCCGGCCGCCGGTCATCGTGCCGCCGCGCCGGGCGAGCGCGTAGACGACGGCCATCGCGAACAGCGAGCCGGCGAAGGCGGCGGCCGGCATGGCGACGGTGGTGGTGATCCCGCCGCCGATGCCACCGCCGATGCCGAAGACCAGGACGAGTACGGCGCCGGTGGACGCCCCCGAGGAGATCCCGAGCAGGAACGGGTCGGCCAGCCGGTTGCGTACGAGGGCCTGGAGGACCGTGCCGACGACGGCCAGCCCGGCGCCGACGACCGCGCCGAGCAGCACGCGCGGCAGCCGTACGTCCAGGACGATCGTGCGGAAGGGGCTGGGCTCCGCGCCGCCGGTGAGGATCGTGACGACCTCACCGGGCGGGATGCGGACCGAGCCGAGCGCGAGCCCGGCGACGACGGCGCAGACGAGGGCGGCGGTGAGACCGCCGAGGACGAGGGCGTGCCGCAGCCGCCGCCGGGCGGGCGGGGTCCGACAGCTCATCGCGGCGCGCCTACTCGCCCGCCTCCGGATGGAGTTGGTCCGCGAGCCGCTGGACGGCGGCCGGGGCACGGACGCCGAGCACGGCGTCGGAGAGCGGCAGGACGGCGAAGCGCTTGTTCCTGATCGCCGGGACGTCCTTCAGGACGGGGTCCTCCAGCAGCCGCTTCTTCTTCTGCGCGACGGTGGTGGAGCCGTAGTCGTAGATGACGATCGCCTCGGGCCGGCGCGCCACGACCTGCTCCCAGGTGGCGTCGCCGAAGGACTTGTCGAGGTCGGCGAAGACGTTGCGCCCGCCGGCCCGCTCGATCATGTCGTTGCCGATGCCCTTGCCGCCGGCGGTGAACGCGGTCTTGTCGCCGCTGTCGTAGACGAAGACCGGGACGGGCTTGACGTCTTCGAGACCGGCGGCGGTGGTTTCGAGGGTGGTGCCTGCCTCGGCGGTCCACTTCGCGGCGCGGTCGGCGACGCCGAAGGTGCGGCCGACCTCCGTGACCTCGCGGAAGACGTCGTCCATGGAGGTCTTGCCCTTGGCGCAGTTCTCCAGGTTGAGCCGGGTGTCGATGCCGGCGCCCTTGAGGTCGTCGCGGGTGCGGCCGTCCTTGGCGGCGAAGGCGCTGGCGTAGCCGCCGTAGACGAAGTCGGGGTTGACGGAGAGGAGTTTCTCCTTGGAGGGGTACTCCTTGGCGACGACCGGGACGCTCTTGTACGCCTTGTCGTAGGCGGGCAGGACCTGGTCGTCCAGCCAGGCGGTGCCGATGAGGGACTTGGTGAGTCCCAGCTCGATCATGATCTCGGTGACGTGCTGGTTCATGGTGACCACGCGCTTCGGGGGTGCCTCGAAGGTGGTCTTCACACCGCAGTTGGTGACGGTGTACGGGAATCCGTCGGCCGGGGCTCCGGCCTCGCGGACGGGGTCCGCGTCGGCTGAGCAGGCGGCGAGCGGGAGCAGCAGCGGAAGCAGGACCGCCGGTATGAGGGCGTGGCGCCGCGAGGACATGACTGGGCCTCCTCCGGGGGATTTCCGCGTCCCCTGGCATGGTGGGAGAAGGGCGACAGGTCAGTTCCTGGCTTCCGGGGCCCCGCTCGCGCGAAGGCCCTGGTCACAGTGGCGGGACCGTGCCGGATTCACACCGGCTTCCTGGGTCCTGCCGCCCGGGTTCGGCGCCAGTGTGTCAGACGACCTCGACCTGTTCCTCCGTGACCTCGCCGTCCACGATGCGGTACGAGCGGAACTGGAACGGGCCCGCGTCGTCGGTGTCGGCGGTGGAGACCAGGACGTAGTGGGCACCGGGCTCGTTGGCGTAGGTGATGTCCGTGCGGGAGGGGTACGCCTCGGTCGCCGTGTGCGAGTGGTAGACGATCACCGGTTCCTCGTCCCGGTCGTCCAGGTCCCGGTAGAGCTTGAGCAGGTCCGCCGAGTCGAACTCGTAGAACGTGGGTGAGCGGGCCGCGTTGAGCATCGGGATGAAACGCTCGGGCCGGTCGCTGCCCTCCGGGCCCGCGACCATGCCGCACGCCTCGTCCGGATGGTCCGCGCGCGCGTGGGCGACGATCTGGTCGTACAGCGCCTGGGTGATGGTCAGCATGAGGTGAAGGATAAGCAGGTGGCCTCCGCGTCTGAGATGCGGAGACCACCTGGTGAGACAGTGCGTGAGACGGCGTGCGGGACGGCCGGTGAAGCGTGCCGCCGTAAGTACCCGGCGTCAGTCGGAGACCTTCGCGTACTCCGGCTCGTGCGGGCCCTCCGGATCACGCCGGTCCCGTGCACCGGTCGCCGCGAGTTCCGGGTTGCGGCGCTTGAGCAGCGCCCAGCCGCCGGCCAGGCACACCGCCCAGATCGCGCCGACGTACAGCGACACCCGGGCCTCGGAGTCGTACGCGATCAGACAGGTCACGAACGACAGGAACACCAGCGCCACCCAGCTCAGCGCCGAGCCGCCCGGCGCCGGGAACGAGGACGCGGGCAGCCGCCCGGCGACCACGGCGGAGCGGTACTTGATGTGGCTGACGAGGATCATCATCCAGGTCCAGATACCGGCGGCGGTGGCGACCGAGGTGACGTACAGGAACGCCTTCTCGGGGACGATGTAGTTGAGGACGACGCCGATGCCCATCAGCGCGACGGACGCGGCGATGCCGAACGCCGGTGTGCGGCGGGAGTTGAGCTTGCCCAGGACCTTCGGCGCCTCGTTGTTGGCGGAGAGGTCGCGCAGCATCCGGCCGGTGGAGTACATGCCGGAGTTGCAGGACGACAGGGCCGCCGTCAGCACGACGAAGTTGACGATTCCGGCGCCGAGCGGGATGCCGATCTTGGCGAAGGCGTGCACGAACGGGCTCTCGCCCTCGCTGAATTCGGTCCACTTCACGACGGCGAGGATGACGGTGAGCGCGCCGACGTAGAAGACGATGATGCGCCACGGCAGCGTGTTGATCGCCTTGGGGAGCGTCTTCTCCGGATTCTCGGACTCGCCGGCGGTGACGCCCACGAGTTCGACGGCGAGGTAGGCGAACATCACGCCCTGGAGGGTCATCAGGCTGGAGCCGATGCCGTTGGGGAAGATGCCGCCGTGCTGCCAGAGGTTGCCGGTGGTTGCGGTCTCGCCCGCGTCAGAGAAGCCGAGGGTCAGGACGCCGAGGCCGATGACGATCATGCCGATGATGGCGGTGACCTTGACCATCGAGAACCAGAACTCGACCTCGCCGAAGATCTTGACGGAGATCAGGTTGACGCCGAAGAGCACCACGAGGAAGACCAGGGCGCTGACCCACTGCGGGATCGCGGGGAACCAGAAGTGGATGTAGATCGCGGCCGCCGTGAGTTCGGCCATGCCGGTCACGATCCACATGAGCCAGTACGTCCAGCCGGTCACGTATCCGAAGAACGGGCCGAGGAACTCGCGGGCGTACTCCGCGAAGGAGCCGGAGACCGGCCGGTAGAGCAGCAGTTCGCCGAGTGCCCGCATGATGAAGAAGATCACCACGCCGGCGAGGGCGTACATCAGGATGATGCTCGGCCCGGCCTTGGCGATGTTCGCGCCGGCGCCCATGAACAGGCCGACGCCGATGGCGCCGCCGATCGCGATCATCTGGACCTGGCGGCTACCGAGTCCGCGTTCGTAGCCCTCCTCCGAGGTCTTTCCGGAGGGGCTTTCCGAGGTGTTGTCGACCTGTGGGGAGGTCATGGTGATGCGCCCTTTCTCCCTGCCTGTGCCGGTGGTCGTGAAGATTTACCACGGGCGGGGCGGCGATCCGCGGAGGCCGCTGTGGCGCGGCCCACAGGAAGAAGCGGACGAATCACACCCCGAATCGCAAAGCATGCGGGGGCGGAGACCTGATCGTTATGCGGAGTTGAGCCGCAATTGAGGAAACGGAAGATGTCCGTCCGAAGATGAGGTGAGGGCGCCGTGGAGGCCCGGTGACGGCCTCCCGCACGTGGTCGGCGGACCGTCAGGGCATCATCGTCTCGACGAGCGACTCCTGGAGCGCCCCGAGCCACAGGTACGCCATCACCATCGGCTTGCGCGGGTCGGAGTCCGGCAGCCGGTACAGGCCCTCGCCGTCGTCCTCGTCGGAGACGTCCAGCCTGTTGCCGATCGTCAGCCGCAGGTCGTTGAGCGCGCCGAGCCAGTGCCGGCAGTCGTCGGGCGCCAGCTTCAGTACAGCTCCGCCCTCGCCGGCGGCGGAGAGCGCGTCCAGTGTGCGGACGAGCGCGATTCCGTCCTCGCGCTTACGGGTCCGCAGGTCGTTCTCGGTGAAGCGCCTGAACTCGGAGGCGTACTCCCGCAGTTCGTCGTCGGTCTCGTCGCCGAAGCCGTACGCGTCCGGGAAGAGCCGGGCGAGCGCGGGGTCGGACGGCGGCTTGCTGGGGCCCTCCGCGAAGAGCGCGGCGAGGGGGTCCTCGCCCTTGGCCGGTTCCTCGCCGGGGCCGATCAGCTCCAGGAGTTGTACGGCGAGGGAGCGCAGGATGGAGATCTCGACCTCGTCGAGCGCGACGGCGGCGCCACCGCCGGGGATCGCCTCGAACTGCCCGGCCATCAGTTGCGGTCCTGGGAGAGCGTGGCCCACAGGCCGTATCCGTGCATCGCCTGCACGTCGCGTTCCATCTCCTCGCGGCTGCCGCTGGAGACGATGGCGCGGCCCTTGTGGTGGACGTCGAGCATCAGCTTGTGCGCCTTGTCCTTGGAGTAGCCGAAGTACGTCTGGAAGACGTACGACACATAACTCATGAGGTTGACCGGGTCGTTGTGGACGATCGTCATCCACGGCACGTCAGGATCCGGGACGGTGAACGTCTCCTCGGCCGACTCGGGAAGTTCGATCTCTGTCGGGGCAACACTCACGGTTCGGGACGACCTTCTTCTCCGCCGGGGGCCCCGGGGTGCGCCCCGGGATGCACAGCCTCACAGCCCCATGCTGCCACCAGGTGGGGCCTGTCGCACAAACGGCGGTCTGAGCGCCCGTTAGATCTCGTCAGTCTGACGAGATCTCCTGTAGCATCGTCGGCATGAACTCTGCGGACCTTGAGAAGGGCCTGGCGAAGGATGAGGGCGGACGCCGGCTCGGCGTTCCGTCGACCGCGCTCTTCACCGACCAGTACGAGTTGACGATGCTCCGGGCGGCACTTCGGGCGGGGACGGCCGAGCGCCGTTCCGTCTTCGAGGTCTTCACCCGGCGCCTGCCCGAGGGACGGCGCTACGGAGTCGTCGCGGGCACCGGCCGTGTCCTGGACGCCGTCGAGAACTTCCACTTCGACGAGGACGTCATCGACTTCCTGCGCGAGCGGGGGATCGTCGACGGGCCGACGCTCGACTGGCTCGCCGACTACCGCTTCAGCGGCGACATCTGGGGTTACCGCGAGGGCGAGATGTACTTCCCCGGATCGCCGATCCTGCGCGTCGAGGGCTCCTTCGCCGAATGCGTGCTGCTGGAGACCGTGATCCTGTCGATCCTCAACCACGACTCGGCGATCGCCGCCGCCGCGTCCCGGATGTCGGCCGCGGCCGGCGGACGCCCGCTGATCGAGATGGGCGCGCGCCGCACCCACGAACTGGCCGCCGTCGCCGCCTCGCGCGCCGCGTACGTGGGCGGCTTCGACACCACGTCCGACCTGGCGGCCGGGTTCCGCTACGACATCCCGACGGTGGGCACCAGCGCGCACGCCTTCACGCTGCTGCACGACAACGAGCGGGACGCGTTCCAGGCGCAGGTCGACGCGCTCGGCAGCGGTACGACGCTGCTCGTGGACACCTACGACGTGGCCGAGGCGGTCCGTACCGCCGTGGAGGTCGCCGGGCCCGAGCTGGGCGCCGTGCGCATCGACTCCGGCGACCTGCTGCTCGTCGCGCACCGGGTGCGCCAGCAGCTGGACGAGCTGGGCGCGGTGAACACCCGGATCGTGGTCACCTCCGACCTGGACGAGTACGCGATCGCCTCGCTGGCCGCGGCGCCCGTGGACGCGTACGGGGTCGGCACCCAGCTGGTCACCGGCAGCGGGCACCCCACCTGCTCGATGGTGTACAAACTGGTCGCCCGTGCCCACTCCGCCGATCCGAAGGCGCCGTTGCACGCGGTGGCGAAGAAGTCGCTCGGCGGCAAGACGTCGATCGGCGGCCGCAAGTGGGCGGCGCGGCGGGTGGACGCCGAGGGGTACGCGGAGGCCGAGGTCGTCGGCACCGGCCCCGTCCCCGCCGACCTGCTGGACCGCCAGCTGCTGGTGGAGCTGGTCAAGGGCGGCGAGATCGTGGCGCGCGAGCCGCTGGACGCGGTCCGGGACCGGCATGTGGCGGCGCGGGCGGGGCTGCCGATGTCGGCGATCCAGCTGTCGCGCGGCGAGCCGGTCATCCCGACGGTCTACCTGTGACCGGCGTGGGCCCGCGTGTGACGGGCGTGCCGGTGATTCACGGACGTGAGGTGTGGGAGGCATGAACGGACAGCGACCGGGAACGCCAGCCTGCGAGAGGCCGACCGCGGCCAGGTCCCATAGGGGGTGTCTTGCCGATCTTGCCGGGCTCGCGTGCCCTGGCACCGCGCCTCGCCGCGTTGTCGTCGGTCGGCATGGCTCCGCTCCCTGATCCGGCCTGATCGACAAGACACCCCCTAGGCTCGGTCGCCCCCGCCCGCTCCCCAGCGAAGGACACCCTCCATGCACCGCGCACTGATAGTCGTGGACGTTCAGAACGACTTCTGCGAGGGCGGCAGCCTCGCGGTGTCGGGCGGGGCCGACGTGGCCGCCGCCATCACCGATCTGATCGGGCAGACCACAGCCGGTTACCGGCACGTGGTCGCGACGCGTGACCACCACATCGACCCGGGCGACCACTTCTCCGCGCACCCCGACTTCGTCCGCTCGTGGCCGGTCCACTGCGTGGCGGGCACGGAGGGGGTGGGTTTCCACCCCAACTTCGCGCCGGCCGTCGCCTCGGGGTCGATCGACGCCGTCTTCGACAAGGGCGCCTACGCGGCGGCGTACAGCGGCTTCGAGGGCGCCGACGAGAACGGTGTGACGCTCACGGACTGGCTGCGGGCGCGCGAGGTGGCCGAGGTCGACGTCGTCGGGATCGCGACCGACCACTGCGTCCGGGCGACCGCCCTGGACGCGGCGCGGGCGGGGTTCACCACGCACGTGCTGCTGGACCTGACGGCGGGCGTCGCCGAGGGGACGACGGAGCGGGCCCTGGAGGAGATGCGCGAGGCGGGCGTACGACTGACCGGCAAGCCGGTCGTCTAGAGCCGCCGCCCGGACCGGCGGCCTTGTGGCATGTGCCGCGGGACCGGCCGTGGCGCCGGGCCCCCGGACCGGCCCTGGCCGCGCGAGAGGATCCGCCCGACAGGGCGGCCGAGCCCCGGCCAGGAGCACCAGCCCCTCGGAGCGCCGTGACGGCACGCGAGGATCGCCCCGGCAGGGCGTGGCGGGACCCACGCGGATCCGCCCGACGGGCGCGACGGCCGACCCCGGACTGCGGTGACGGGCACGCGAAGATCCGGCCCGCAGGCCGGCCGAGCCCCCCGCCTGGGACGGCGCTGCGCCCGGCAGGGGCTTGCACCGGCCTTCGGGCCGCCCCTGCCGGACCTGAGCACCCGGCCCACGAAGATCCGCCCGGCGGGCGCGGCCGGGGCCGGCCCGCGAAGATCCGCCCCGCAGGGCGTGGCGCGCCGGCCCCGGCCGGGAGGGTTACGCCGCGCTCTTGTCCGTGCCGGTGCCCGTCCGCCGTTCCGGTCGCGGGCCCGCGAACAGACCCGGCAGGGTGCCCGGCGACGGCGCCGCGGGCAGCCCTGTGAGCCCGTGGCGGGGCTCGGGCGGCCCGTAGCGCCGCGCGGGGCGCAGCAGGGCCCGTATGGGCTGCCAGAGCTCTTGCGCGCACTCCGGCGTGGCCCGCCAGAGCAGGCCGTCCGGATGGTGCAGCACCGCCGTGATCTCGTCCGGTGTGGGCGGTTCCGCGTTGCCGCGGAGGTAGACGGCGCGCAGCCCGAGATTCCGCAGCCTGGTCAGGGCGCGGGCCCGGTTCATCGCATGGACCAGAATCCGGACCGTACGGCCTTCGGCCGCCGGGCTGGGCACGGTCAGTGCCACCACCACGGTGCCGTTCGGGAGCCTGCTGAAGCCTCCACCTGCCATGTGTCCTCAATCCCCCCGTGAGACGTCGTGTCAATAAGAGTCGGTAGGACGCACCTAAACACGATCGGCCGCCGCCCCGCTAGGGGGCGACGGCCGATCATGGCTTGACCTGCGACGATGTCCGTTACTTGGTCGAGCGGTCGACCTTCACCGTCAGCGTGGAGCCACTGAGCGGCTCGCTCACGATGGAGATCTTGGTGTTGGTGTCAGGAACGACGACACCACCGGTCGGGTTCTCCTCGTACCAGTACGTGCCCTTGCGGTCGTCGAAGACCGACTTGCCGGCCTGCGGCAGGATCCACTGCGCCTTGTCGGCGTTGTGGAGCCGGAAGAGGTCGGTCGGGTACTTGCTGAACGACGAGTCGAACGTCTGGATCTTGTTACGCATCACCGTGCCGTCGGCCCACTTCAGGGGCTTGGCGTGCGCGTCGACCGGCAGGATCAGACCCTTGCCGGGGTGGGCGCTGGTGTTGTTGTCCTTCTGCGAGGTGTCCCAGAGCCAGACCATGAGGCCGTTCTGGTACGCGTAGTGCTCGACCCAGCCGTCCTTCGGCGCCTTGAAGCCGAAGTTGTACGGGCCCGACTTGAGGGTCTTGTCGTAGCTGACGTACTGCCGGTTCTCCGCTATGTAGAACTGGTCGTAGTCCTGGGTGAACGACTCACCGATGCGCGAGAAGCCCTTCGCGGTCCAGCCCGCGTCGTCCGCCTCGGCGTTGTCGCTGAAGACCGGGGCGCCGTCGGCGACGACACTGATCGTGTCGGCCGCGAAGCCCTTGCCGCCCGCGCCGCCGTCCGTCTGGTAGCGGAAGCGGACGTCGACCTTCTTGCCCGCGTAGGCGTCCAGCGAGTAGACGAGCTTCTTGTGGCCGCCGGACGGACCGGTCAGCGCCGGCTTGTCGCCCGCGTCACGCGTGATGACCTTGCCGTCGGCGGTGCCGTCGACGGGGGTCCAGTTGGTGCCGTCCTCCGACACCTCGGCGTACAGGTAGTCGTAGTTGGCCTCGATGTCCCACCAGCCGTCCAGTTCCAGCGACGCCTTGGCCTTGCCGGTGAGGTCGACGGAGCGGGTGAGGGTGTTCTTGAGGTCGTCACCCATGTCGCTCCACCACTGCTTGGAGCCCTCGGCGGGCTTCACGACAGTCGTGGTGACCGGCTTCTTCGGCAGCTCGACGACGAGTGCCTGCGGGTTCTTCGTGTTGTACGCGGACACGCCCAGCTTGTGGGTCGACGCCGTCGCGGCCTTGGCCTCGTCGTAGTCGAGCCAGCCCAGCTGGAGCTTGTCCCAGGCGGTCATGTCGCCCGGCAGGTCGCCGATCTCGCCCTTGCCCCGGCCGAGCCAGGAGCCGGCCGACATCAGGGTCCAGAAGCCGGTGGAGTTCTCGCCGCCGCCCGAGGTGTCGTACAGGTCGGGCAGGCCGAGGTCGTGGCCGTACTCGTGCGCGAAGACGCCGAGTCCGCCGTTCTCCGGCTGCATCGTGTAGTCGCCGACCCAGATGCCGGTGTCGCCGATCTGCGTGCCGCCGGACTTGTTCTCCGCGGGGCCCGTCTTGCCGGCGTCCGTGCCGTAGGCGTACCAGCGGTGCGCCCACAGGGCGTTCTCACCCTCGGCGCCGCCGCCGGCCGACTCGTCCTCGCCCGCGTGGACGATCTGGAAGTGGTCGATGTAGCCGTCGGGCTCGTTGAAGTTGCCGTCGGCGTCGAAGTCGTAGCGGTCCCACTCGTCGTACGACGCGAGGTCGGTCTTGATCTCCGCGTCCGTACGGCCCTTGGCCTTCTGGTCGGCGGCCCAGGCGGTGGTGCCGTCGCGTACCGCGTCCCAGACGTTGGCGCAGTTGGAGTCGCCGCAGTAGTTGGAGCCGTAACGGGCCTCGTTGTACTTGACCTTGACCCAGTCGGAGACCTCACCGTCGACCGAGTAACGGCCGGACGAGGTCTTCTCGTAGTAGGTCTTCAGCGACTCCTTCGGCTGGCCCTTGGAGTCCTTGCCCTCACCGAAGTAGAGGTCCTGGAAGTGCTGCTGGTTGTAGTCGGCCTGCCAGGCGGTGGAGTTGTCCACCTTCTCGTCGGGCTCGGCTATCTCGTTGTGCTGCGGGCCGGGTTCGCCACCGTACTTCGTGATGGGCGCTTCGGGGCCGTCCGCTCCGTCCGGGTCGTACGTGGTGGTGTCGTCGACCTCGTCGCCGAACTCCACCAGGATCGTGAAGATCTTGTCGGTCTTCTCGCGGCCCAGCTCGACGTACTTCTTGTCGTCGAGCTTGACGACGTTGGAACCGCCACGCTTCATGATCTTGGCGTCACCGGCGACGACCTGCTCCAGGGCAGCTTTCCGCTGCTGCTCCTGCTGCTTGCTGAACGGACCTTCGAGGTTGTGCTCGACATGGCCCTTCTGCGGCGCCGGATCGCGGCGCTCGATGCTCGCCGGACCTGCTGTGGTGTTGCCCTCGGCCTGCGCCGGGGCGAGCGTCGAGGCCGTCGCGGCCGCCGTGGCGAGGGCCACGAACACCGCGGACGCTCTGATCGCCCGTCGATTGATGGTCACTTGATGTTGTCCTCTCCCCGCACCCGGAGTCCGCGGACCGGATGTGTGGGGATCCGCGCGCGGGGTGCGCGTCACAAGTGACGACATTCGACCGGAGTTGAAGAAGAAAAGACAGCCCTTGACTTGCACAGGCCAAGTGCACTATGCACGAGATCAGTTCCGGTATCCGGACGTCACATTGATGTACCGGCGGGCGTCCCCCGGACCGGGCGGTGGGCGCACCGATGTGTCATATAGCGGGGGCGCGTGACTCCGTGCGCCCCCCATGCTCCGGCGTCGTGGGTTAGGTCACGCTTACTGTCGGTTCCTGCCGGGCATTCACCGTCGTAGGGTCGTTTGACAGTGCGACTCAGCGCAGACACGCGAGACACCCCCAACACCCCCGAAATCACTCCCGATTGCCCCGAGGGACGGATACAGCCATGCCGCGTCCGACTGCCGCACAGCTTGCCTACGGTTCCGCCACCGTCGTCCTCGCCACACTCGCCATGCTGCTGCTCTCCGGCGTCACGTCGGTCGTCGGCATCGCGGTGATCGCGCTCGTCGGCCTCTGTCTCGGCCTTCTGGTGTCGGTGAAGGCCGTGGGCCCACGCCGTTCGAAGGCGGCGCACCCGGTGGGTACGAGCCGTACGGACCACACCACCACCTCCTCTGTCGCGTCCGTCCAGGGCCCGGCCAGGCAGGCGTCCGCCGCCGAGGCCCGGATCCCGGCGTCACTGCGCCGCTGACACCACGACCGTCTTCGCCGCCTTGTCGTGCAGGCCCTGCCGGTAGGGGCGGTCGAACAGGATCAGGATCAGCAGGAGCAGCGGCCAGAAGCAGGCGCAGCAGACCAGTGCGGGGACCCACAGCACGACGGCTCGCAGGAACGAGGCCCGGGATTCGGGCACCCTTCCGTCGTTGAGCATCGCGACCCGGATCTTGAACAGCTTTTTACCCAGGGTCTGGCCGCCCCACTGCGTCATCACCGTGTCGTAGCCGACGTACGCCACGATCGTGATGATCCGGAACACCCACTGGCCGCCGCCGTTCATGCCGTTGACCGTGTCGTCCCAGCTGTTGGACTCGTCCGACCAGCGGCCGTAGACGTTGAACGGGATGCTGATCAGGGCGAGCGGGATCGCGACGATGATCCAGTCGACGATGCGCGCGAGGATGCGCTTGCCCATGGACGCGAGTGGCGGCATCCCGCGGAGCGGATCGTTTCCGCCGTACGGGTCACCGGGGGGCGGTGGGGCCGATCCGCCGTACGGGTCACCCGGGGGTGGCGGGTTGGCGCCGCCGTACGGGTCACCGAAACGAGGCGGAGTGCCGCCGTCCGGGGGCGGGCCACCGGGCGTGGGCGGCCCGTCGGGCGGCGGCTGCTTGCGGAACGGGTCGTCGTCGGGCGGCTGACCGGGCGTCGGCTGATCGTTACTCATGGGGGCAGTGCACCGCGCCGTACGGATGCCCGCAACGGATCAACGGCCGTTCGGAGGAGCCGCCGCCCACGCCCGCCGTCCCCCGGATGACCCGGCGTCAGCCCCTCGGCCCCTCCGGACCGCCGGCTCAGGCGCCGACTCGCCCACCGGCTCGGCCCTCCGGCTCAGCCCGCGACGAACGTGCGCGCCACCTTGTCGTGCCAGCACTGCCGCCACGGCCGGTCGAAGACGCACCACAGCACGTTCAGCACGCCGACGACGAGCACGCCGAGCACCCCGTACACGAGCCAGCGGCGCAGGGCCGAGCCGAAGGACGGGGCCTCGAACGACTCGATGTCCCGCACCTCCAGACCGCACAGCTTCTTGCCGAGCGTGCGGCCCCACTTGGCCGTGGGCAGCGCCTCGTACAGGACGCCGATGACCAGCAGCGCGGCGAGCACCCCGCCGAAGTAGCCGGCCGTCGTGCCGTCGATCAGCCAGACGGTGACGGTCTCACCGGTCTGCCTCGCCGCCTCGACCTTGTCGTCGATGTGCGCGAGCGCCTTGGACACCAGCGGTACGGAGACGGCCCCGACGATCCCCAGGAGGACGACGGTGTCGATCAGCCGGGCGGCGAACCGCTTGCCGAGCGCGGCGGGGCGGGCCGCCGCCTGGGCCTGGGCGGCCCGCAGGAACGGGTCCTCGACCGGCGGCTTCCACGGCACGACCGGCTGCCCGGCGGCGGGGTCGCCGGCGGACGGTCCGGACGGCGAGTGCGGTGCGGGCTGGGCGAGTTGGTGCACCTGCTGCGCCCAGGAGGGCGAGCCACCGCCGGGGCCGGGGGCGAGCGGACCCGCGGCGGGGGGCTGCATCGAGCGGGACGGGAGGTTGTCGGGCTGCTGCGGGGCCTGGGGCGCGTGGGGTTGGGGTGCCTGGGTCTGCGGCGGGACGGGTGCCGGGCCCGGGGCGCGGGGCCGCAGGGCGCGGATGGCCATGGTGCCCTCGGTCTGCCCCGTACGGCCGGTGGCCTGTCCGCCCTGCGGCGCGCCGCCGACCGGGCGGATGGTGACGGTGCCGTCGGTGGGCGGCTCGCCCTCGTCGGTACGCGGGGTCCGGTCCCGGTCCCCGCGTCCGGGGCGCGGGAGGCGGATCGCGACCGTGCCCTCCCGGGGAGGTGAGTCGCCGTCACCCCGGCCCGCGCCGGGGTCGGGTCCGAGGGACCGTACGCCGGGCAGCGCGCCGCCGGTGGGATCGGCCGAGGGGTCCGGCGCCTGGCCGGGCACCCGGGGGTCGCGCGTGTCGCGCGCGTAGCGGGGGTCCCTGGCGTCTTCCGGTTCCGGCGCGCTCGTGGGAGCGGGATCCTGCGGGCCCTCGCCCCAGGAGACCCGGGCGTCGCGCTCACCGCCGAAGCCGGTCTGCCGGCGGGTGTCGGCCTGCCAGACGGAGGCCGGTTCCTGCCGGGGCTCCTCGGCCGGGTCCTCGTCGAAGAACATCGGCCCCGTCTCCTCGACCGCCGGGGTCGCCGGTTCCGGGGTCCGCCGGGCCGCCGGCGGAGGGGCCGCCGCGGGCACCCCGTGGGGCGCCTCCGGCATGGCCTCACCGGCCCCCGGCGCCGGCCGGCTGGTGCCGGGTACCCAGGACCCGCCGTTCCAGTACCGGACGTATCCGGGGATGGACGGGTCCGGGTAGTAGCCGGGGGAAGGGCTGCCGTCTCCGGTTGCCGAGGTCGGGGCGCTCATCACCGTGGTCCCGTATCTCTTCGATGGGCTCAATTCAAGGGTCCACATCTATCAGACCACCGCATGGCCCAGGGTCCATCCGGCCGTTTGGACCTCGATTCGGTCACGAAAGAGTCACGGTAAGTCGCGGGAGCAAGTTCTTGCCCGAAGTCGCGTAATGGCGGCGGGAGTCGACGCTCTCCATCTGTACGGCCCACTCCCGGGCGTCGTACGAGGAAGGGAAGCACCTGCTATGCACACCGTGGTGGAACGCGAGCTGGAGCTCAATCTGGTGCTCTCGCCCGAGCGCAGCATCCCCGTCCCTGCCCGGCTGACGTACCGCACGGAGGATCCGTACGCGGTGCACATCAGCTTCCACATCAGTTCGGACACCCCGGTCAACTGGACGTTCGCACGCGAACTGCTGGTCGAAGGGGTGTTCCGGCCGTGCGGTCACGGTGACGTACGGATCTGGCCCACGAAGGTCGACGGCCGCAGCGTCCTGTGTGTGGCGCTCTCCTCGCCCGACGGCGACGCGCTCCTGGAGGCCCCGTCGTCGGCGGTGTCGGCGTGGCTGGAGCGGACGTTGCGGCTGGTGCCACCGGGCACCGAGACGGACCGGCTGGGAATCGACGACGGGCTGGCCCGGCTGCTCGCCCCGATGGCGGCCGACGATCTGTGGCTGCGGGACCCGTGGCCGTCGGACGAGTCCGCGGACGGCGAGTCCTGACGCCCGCCGCCGATGCCCGGTGCTCGTTCTCCGATTCAGTCGATGACGTAGGTGCGGGTGATGAATTCGATCGAGTGGCCGTCGGGGTCGTCCAGATAGACCCCGCGGCCGCCGAAGAGATGGTTGATCCGCTGCGGCTTCTCGTGCATCGGCCCGGCCCAGTAAGGGAGTTCGCGCTCCTTCATCCGTCCGAAGATCTCGTCGAACTCGTCCTCGGACACCAGGAAGGCCAGATGCTGGCTGACTATCCCCGAGGGCGCGTCGAGATAGTCGAGGGTGACCCCGCCGTCGAGCGGCAGGCTCGCGAACGGCCCGAAGGACTTGGGCTCGGGCTCGCCGATCAGCTCCGCGAGGAAGCGCGCGGAGGCGAACCGGTCGCGGCTGTGGACGATGGTGTGGTCAAGACGGGCGGGCACGGAACCTCCCGGGTCGAAGTGCGGTCACCTGCGACCGACGTCGCTTTCACGGTAGGCCGCGGCGCCCGGCCGGGCCATCGGACTTTGGCCGTACGACGTATGCCGCCCGGCGTACTCCGCAGGCCGTACTCCGCACGCCGTACGACCGGCCCGGTCGGGAACCCGCCGGATCAGAACAGCTTTCCGGGGTTCAGCAGGTCCAGCGGGTCGAACGTCTTCTTGATGCCCCGCTGCAACTCCATCCCGACCGGCCCCAGTTCGCGGGAGAGCCACTCCTTCTTCAGGACACCGACACCGTGCTCGCCGGTGATGGTGCCGCCCAACTCCAGCCCCAGCGCCATGATCTCGTCGAACGACTCGCGCGCCCGCCGGGACTCGTCCGGGTCCGAGGCGTCGAAACAGACCGTGGGGTGGGTGTTGCCGTCGCCCGCGTGGGCGCAGACGCCGATCGTGAGGTCGTACTTCTCGGCGATGCGGTCGATGCCCGCGAGGATCTCGGCGAGCCGCGAGCGCGGGACGCACACGTCGTCGATCATCGTGGTGCCCTTGACCGCCTCCAGCGCGACGAGCGCCAGCCGCCGCGCCTGGAGCAGCAGTTCGGACTCGGCGGCGTCGTCGGCGGGGACGACCTCGGTGGCGCCAGCCGCCGTGCAGAGTTCGCCGACGGCGGCGAGGTCGGCCACCGGGTCGGCGGTGTCGAAGGCGCAGAGCAGCAGCGCCTCGGTGGTCTCGGGTAGGCCCATGTTCGCGAGGGAGTTGACGGCGCGGACGGTGGTGCGGTCCATCAGCTCCAGCAGGGACGGGGTGTGACCGCGCTCCATGATCCGGCAGATGGCGTCGCAGGCGTCGGCCGCGGAGGCGAACTCGGCGGCCAGGACGAGCTGCTGGGGCGGCGCGGGCTTCAGCGCGAGAACGGCCTTGACGACGATGCCGAGGCTGCCCTCGGAGCCGACGAACAGCCGGGTGAGGTCGTAGCCGGCGACGCCCTTGGCCGTGCGGCGGCCGGTGGTCAGGAGGCGGCCGTCGGCGAGGACGACATCGAGGCCCAGGACGTACTCGGCGGTGACGCCGTACTTCACACAGCACAGCCCGCCGGACGCGGTGCCGATGTTGCCCCCGATGGTGCACGTCTCCCAGCTGGAGGGGTCCGGCGGGTAGTAGAGCCCGTGTTCGCCGACGGCGCGGGAGAGCACCGCGTTGATGACGCCGGGCTCGACGACCGCGATCCGGTCGACCGGGCTGATCTCCAGGATCCGGTCCATCTTGATCAGGGACAGCACGATGCAGCCGTCCGAGGCGTTCGCGGCGCCCGACAGTCCCGTACGGGCGCCCTGCGGCACCACGGGCACGCGCAGGGCCGTCGCGGTGCGCATCACGTGCTGGACCTGCTCGACGGTGCGCGGCAGTACGACCACCGCCGGGGAGCCCGCCTCGCAGAAGCTCGCCATGTCGTTCGCGTAGGAGGCCGTGATGTCCGGGTCGGTGATCAGGGCTTCGGCGGGCAGACCGGCTCTCAGCTCCGCGAGGAGGTCGCCGGTGGCGACGGGGGCTGGGGAGACGGGGGGCGCGTCCGCGACGAGATCATCCATGGTCCCAGCGTGGCACTCCGGGGCCATCGGTGTGAACCCGTCTGCGATCCACATCCACAAGGCCGGGTGTGGTCTTCGTATTGACGCACAGTAATCACATGAACGCCAAGAACACCATGAACACGCAGCACATGAGGCACATCAGACGGGCCGCGCTGGCCACCGGTGTGGGGGCGGTCCTCGTCGCGGGCGTCCTTGTGTTCGTACCGGACAGGGATCAGGGGCCGGCCACGCCGGGCCCCGAGGCGCGGGCCCGTGCCGCCGTCGGCGCGGGCGCGCCCGCCTCGCTGCCGGACGTGGCGGCACTGATCAGGGACCGGGAGGCGTGGCTGCGGGACAACCCGGGGGACGCGGGGTCCTGGGCGGTGCTGGGCGCGGCGTACGTGGAACGCGGCGGGCTGCGGGCGGACACGGCGTACTACCCGAAGGCCGAGCAGGCGCTGCGCCGCTCGCTCAAGGTCACCCCGGGTGAACGGCGCAATCCGGCGGCGACGACGGGCCTGGCCTCGCTGGCGAACGCGCGGCACGACTACGCGACGGCCAGGAAATGGGGCGAGGCGGTACGGAAGGCGGACCCGGCTCGCTGGACGACGTACCCGGTCCTGATCGAGGCGTACAACGGGCTCGGGGACTACCCGGCGGCGGGCAAGGCCCTGGACAAGCTGCGGGCGCTGCGCCCCGGCACCCCCCGGGTGCTGTCCGTGTCCTCGGCGGTCTACCGCGACCGGGGGTGGCGCGAGGACGCGGCGGCCAAGGCGGACGAGGCACTGACGAAGGCCGGCACGTCCGCCGAGAAGGCGGGTGCGCTGCACGCTCTCGGCGGGCTCGCGTGGGAGCGCGGCGAGCCGAAGGAGGCGCTGCGGTACTACGACGCGGCGCTGAAGGTGGCGCGGGACCACCATCCGTCGCTGGCGGGCCGGGCACGGGTCCTTGTCGCGCTGGACCGGGCGGACGAGGCCACCCAGGACTACCAGTCGGCCATCGCGGAGCGCCCGCTGCCCGAATACGCCCTGGAACTGGGCGAGTTGTACGACTCGTTGGGGCTGGACGGGGACGCGCGGAGCCAGTACACGCTGCTGCGGGACCGTACGACGCGGGCGCGGGCCGACGGGGTGAACGAGGAGCTGCTGCTGGCCCGCTTCGAGTCCGACCACGGCAATCCGCGGGCGGCGGTGGAGCGGCTGGAGTCGGAGTGGCGGCGCGGCCACCGGAGCATGCGGGTGTCCGACGCGCTGGGGTGGGCGCTGTTCCGGGCGGGTGAGCCCGGGAAGGCGTTGCCGTACGCGAAGAGGGCGACGGAGCAGGGGATGCGCAGCGCGCTGTTCTCGTACCACCAGGGTGAGATCGAGCGGGCCCTGGGGATGGACGGCCCGGCGCGACGCCATCTGGAGGAGGCGCTGCGGACGAACCCGCGTTTCTCGCCGCTGCTGGCGCCGAAGGCCCGTGCGGCGCTGGACGCGCTGGGCGAGTTGCCCGGCGGGGGTCCTAAGGACGTGTACGGGAACGGTGAGTACACGCCGCTGTCGCCGGCGCCCAGCGCACCGCCGAGAGGCACGGCGCCTTCGGCGGCGACACCGTCCGTGGCGCCCTCGCGGTCGGCGGCACCGTCCGCGCCGTCGGGCCCGTCCGTCCCGTCCGTCGCGTCGGTGCCGTCCGCGTCGTCGGCCCGTTCGGGGTCCGTATCCACGCCGACGGTGCCCGTATCGGCACCACCCGACGCCCGAAACTGAATAATCGCCTCCGCTGGGCCCGCGACTGGGTCCTGAGGCCCTGCGTCTGGGCCCGGTCTCGTCCTTAGTCTCCATTTCGCTCGGGGAAATGGTTGACGGCTTGGGCGAGGAGTCCGGATGAACGGCAGGGAGTGCGCACAGCGGTCACGACGCCGGCACGACAGAGGCCAGGGTGGTGTCGAGTACGTCGCCATGATCGGTGTCGTCGCCGCGATCATCGGGGCCATCCTGGCGCTGACCGTCCCCGCCGACACGGCCGTGGGTCTGCAGGACGCGGTGTGCCGGATCGTCAACGCGGGCGACGGCGGTGAGGGCTGCGACTCCGGCGACGGAGGCGAGGACGACGGCGGCGGAGGCGGCGGCGGGGACGGCGAGATACCCGAGGCCCCGCCGGGCGACCCCTTCCAGCCCGCCAAGTGCCTGCTCGCCCAGGATCAGACCAAAACCACGGTCGTCGTCCAGATCGCCTTCATCAAGATCAGCGGCTCCGAGCAGGTCAAGCTCCAGCAGTGGTCCGACGGCACGGTCACCCTGGAGCGCGTCGGCGAAGGCGGCATCGGTGCGACGGCCAGCATCTCGGCCGGTATCCCGGGTCTGAAGGACTGGGGCGGCAGTGCCTCGCTGAGCGGCAGCTATATGAAGGGCAGCGGCAGCGGCGGTCAGTGGCTGTTCAACGGCAACAAGACCGGCGACTCGCAGAAGGACCTGGAGCTGAACCTGGAGGACGCGAAGAAGTTCGCCGCGTACCTCAAGCAGAATGACGGTTGCCGCTATCAGAGCGGCTACAACCCCGGGGCGAACATGGGCGCCTGCCAGTCGGACGCGGCTTCCAAGAAGCCCGACCTGCCGCCGGAGCGGGCGCCGGACGTCGACATCACCAAGACCAGCACCGAGGTGTCGGGCGGCGTGAGCTTCGGCAAGTCCTTCACGAAGGGCAAGGGCGGCAAGGACAAGGACGGCAAGCCCACCGACCTCGGCAACATCTCCGGCGAATTCGGCACCGGCACCATGACCGAGGACGTCGTGGTCATGCGCGCCAACACCGGCCCCGACGCCGGCAAGATCACCTTCGTCTACACCTTCAGCGTCGACGCCAAGGGCGGCGAACTCGCCCAGGGCAAAGCCACCCGCATGCAACAGGTCGCCGTCACCTACGACGCCAAAACCTTCGACCAGGAGGAGAAGGACGGCAAGGAGCACCGCCCCGAGAAACTGGTGATCACCACCAGCGAGGAGAACGGCGCCGGCGGCGGCGTCCAGGTCGGGGCGGGCGCCAACGTCCCCGGCACACCGGTGACCATCGACGTCGGCGGCGGTGGCGGCAACATCAAGTCCCAGATCCACACCGAGTCCGCCGAGGTCGTCCTCGACAACGACGGCGACAGCAAGATGGTCGAGGACTGGCTGCGCGGCCGAGGCGACTTCCCCGCCAGCGACGCCCTGCCGACCCCCTCGGACGCGGCGGAGGCGCTGGGCAGCGACGCCGGACCGCTGGAACGCCTCCTGCACGACAAGGGCAAGCTCTCCCGACTGGACTACAACGCCAACACCGACTGGTGGAACGCCTCACTCGGCATCGGCTTCGGTGTCGCGGCCGGACAGTTGACGCTCGGGTTCAAGCTCTTCGGCATCGACATCACGCACGAGGAGAAGAACCAGACCATCACGGGCGACCCCACGTACGCCACCGGGCCCAAGAACGGCGGCGCGCGGCCCTGGGTGGAGTGGACGAACTGCACGAAGACGAAGCCGATCGCCTAGGGCCTGTCTTCAAAGTAGCGCCGTCCGCCCGTAGGGCGGGGCCTGCGGCGTCTGGTGCGGTGCATCGCAAGGCGGAGGATCGGCCTCGTACTGGGCGTACTTGGTCGACTCCGACAACGCAGGGGGCACCTCCCGTGGCCCCCTAGGGCCTACGGGGGAGAGGTGCCGTGCCAGGCGTCGCAGGCCAGGCGGGACTTTGAAGACAGGTCCTAGGGGGAGCCGGACCCGTTCTCGACATCGGACGCGGTGCCGTCACGCTGCCGTGACGACCTGGTTAACCCGGCCCCTGGCGAGGAGACATCCGGCACCTCCGGTGGCAAGATCGGCGCAACTCACACACCATGTGGCCTGTTGTCCGTCCCCCGCCCTGGAGGCGTCTTGTCCCCGCGCACCGTGTTGCCCGTCATAGCCACCGCAGCCGCACTCGTCGTCATGACGGGCTGCACAAGCACCAAGTCCTCCGGGTCGGACGGCTCGACGGTGGAGCTGGTGAACTCCGGAAAGCTCACGACCTGCACCCATCTGCCGTACGAGCCCTTCCAGTCCCGCCAGGACAACAAGATCGTCGGCTTCGACGTGGACCTGGTGGATCTGATCGCCAAGGAACTCAAGGTCACCCAGGAGATCGTCGACACACCGTTCGAGGGCATCCAGACGGGTGAGGACCTCAACGCCCGTAAGTGTGACGTCGCCGCCGCCGGCATGACGATCACCGACGTGCGTGAGGAGAACCTGGACTTCTCCGCCCCTTACTTCGAGGCCACACAGGCGCTGGTCACCAAGAAGGGCTCCTCCTTCGACTCCCTGGCCGCCCTCAAGGGCAAGAAGCTGGGCGTCCAGCAGGGCACGACGGGCGAGGAGTACGCGAAGAAGAACGGGAAGGACATCGAGACCGTCCAGTTCGAGGATCTCGCGCTGCTGCTCACGGCCGTGAAGACCGGCCAGGTCGACGCCGCAGTCAACGACAACGGTGTCCTCTTCGAGTACGTACGGAAGAACCCGGACACCGAGGTCACGGCCGAGTTCGAGACGGGCGAGCAGTACGGCGTCGGGGTGCGTACCGGCAACGACGCCCTGCGCGCGGAGATCGACAAGGTGATCAAGGCGGCCCAGTCGGACGGCCGTTACGACGCCATATACAAGAAGTGGTTCCCCGCCGCTCCCAAGAGTTAAGGAACCACCACCGATGTCCATGTCCCGCCGACAACGGACCCGCGTCATCCGGGGCGTTCAGTACGCCGTCCTGGTCGTGGTGCTGGTCGTCATCGCCCTGGCCGCCGACTGGGGCGAGATCCAGAGGGCCTTCTTCGACGTCGAGGTCGCCAAGGCCCAGTTCCCCGACATCATCACGACGGCGCTGGTCAACACCGTCATCTACACCCTGCTCGGCTTCGGGTTCGGGCTGGCGCTGGGGCTGCTGCTCGCACTGATGCGGCTGTCGCAGGTGCCGCCGTACCGCTGGCTGGCCGTCGTCTACATCGAGTTCTTCCGCGGCATCCCGGCGCTGCTCGTCTTCATCGCGCTCGGGTTCGGTGTGCCGCTCGCCTTCCAGGTGGCGCTCAACCAGTACGTGACCGTGATGCTGGCCCTGGGCCTGGTCGGCGCCGCCTACATGGCGGAGACGATACGGGCGGGCATCCTGGCCGTGCCCAAGGGGCAGACGGAGGCGGCGCGTTCGCTCGGTATGTCGCAGAGCCGCGCGATGATCTCGATCGTCATCCCGCAGGCTCTGCGGATCGTGCTGCCGCCGCTGACCAACGAGTTGATCCTGCTGACGAAGGACTCGTCGCTGGTCTATCTGCTGGGTCTGTCCCTGTCCCAGTACGAGCTGGCCAAGTTCGGCCGGGACGCCCTGAACCAGAACCGCAGCCTCACGCCGATCCTGATCGCCGGTCTCTGCTATCTGGTCATCACCCTGCCGCTCGGCCATCTGGTCCGGCGGCTCGAAGCGCGTACGGCAAGGGCGAGGTGAACGCGGTGGAGGAACCGGAGAAGGAGCCGGAGAAGGCAGTGCCCGCGGAAGCATCGGCGGAAGCGCCCGGGGAAGCGCCCGCGATCGAAGTACGCGGTCTGCACAAGTCGTTCGGCACGCTGGAGGTCCTCGCCGGCATCGACTTCACGGTCGCGCGCGGCGAGGTGGTCTGCGTCATCGGCCCGTCGGGTTCGGGCAAGTCGACGCTGCTGCGCTGTGTGAACCGGCTGGAGGAGCCGACGTCGGGCACGGTCCTGGTGGCCGGCGCCGAGGTCACCGACCCGGACGTGGACATCGACAAGGTGCGCCGCGGCATCGGGATGGTCTTCCAGTCGTTCAACCTCTTCCCGCACCTGACGGTCCTGCAGAATCTGACGCTCCCTCAGCGACGGGTGCTGGGAAGGGACAAGACGGAGGCGGCGCGGGTCGCCCGCGAACGGCTGGCCCGCGTCGGTCTGACCGACAAGGAGTCGTCCTACCCCGCCCAGCTGTCCGGCGGACAGCAGCAACGGGTCGCCATCGCACGGGCGTTGGCGATGGACCCGCGGCTCATGCTCTTCGACGAGCCGACGTCCGCGCTCGACCCGGAACTGGTCGGGGACGTCCTCGCGGTGATGCGCTCGCTCGCCGACGAGGGGATGACGATGCTGGTCGTCACGCACGAGATGAGCTTCGCCAGGGAGGTGGCCGACCGGGTCGTCTTCATGGACGGCGGGGTCATCGTGGAGGAGGGCAGTCCGGAGCATGTGATCGGCGCGCCGAGCCATGCCCGTACGAAGTCGTTCCTGTCCCGCGTGCTGGATCCGGCGGCGGCGCACATCAGCTCGTCCGACGACTGAGGACAGCCGCGCGGCCCCACGG
>NZ_JBHUZM010000106.1:0-28330 GCF_042667665.1 Streptomyces sp. NPDC057307
GTGTCGGCCCGGTCCGGCGCGTGGGGTCAGCCCGTTCAGTGACCCGAGTGGGCGCCCTGCGCGCTCGCGCCCTTCGCGTCCTTCGCACCCGTGGCACCCTTCTTCGCCGGCGCCGGGTGGTGCGGTTCGTACCCGGGAATCGTGCCGTCCGGCTTGGCGATCAGGAACAGGCCCGCCATGCCCTGGTCGGAGTGGCTCTGCACATGGCAGTGGTACATCCACGCGCCCGCGCCGACGCCCTCGCCCGCGATGATCTGGAGTCCGAAGGAGTCCGCGGGTCCGGTGATCTTGTTGTCGACGATCCGGCTGGTGTCGCCGGCGCCGCTGAGCAGCCCGGTCCTGTTGTCGGCCCAGCGGTGACCGTGGATATGGAACGTGTGGTAGTACTCGCCGTGCGTGATCATGATGACTTCGAGGCGTTCACCCACCGTGGCCTCGAAGTTGGGGCTCTCGGCGCCCGGCAGATTGTTGATCTGCATGTCGTTGAAGACGATCGTGAACTGCTTGTCGGGGAGGATGTCGCCCTCCCGGCGGACCACGAGGCCGCCGTACAGGCCCTGCCTGATGCCGCCCGTGCCGTGGTCGGTGCCGACGACGTGGTCGTGGTAGTGCCAGTAGCCCGCGCTGCCCTCGCGGAAGGTGCCGTCCGCGCGCTTGCCGGGCTTGTGGGTGCGCCAGGTGTACGTGCGTTTGCCGCCCGGCTCCACATGACTCTTGTTCATACGGGTGCCGTCGTTGGCGATGTCGTAGTCGACACCGTGCACGTGCAGGCTGGCGTCGACGTCCGTGAGATTGGTGAACTCGATGTGGACGGTGTCGCCTTCGACGATGTCGATCAGCGGACCGGGGACCGTCGCCTTGCCCTTCTCGAAGCCGTAGCCGATCTTCCCCGTGCCCAACCGCTCGGCCACCATGGTGAGATGGTGCACCTTGCCGCCGGCGGGTGCCCGCTTCGGGCCCGCCGCGGCGGCCATCGGCGCGGGCGCGGCCGAGGAGGCCGAGGCAACGGACAACGATGTCACGCCAGTTGCCGCGACCGCGCCGCCGGCCATCAGGCGCCGGTTGAAACTCCGTCTGTCCATCGCCATGCCGAACTCCCCACATGCGGTGCTGAGACTGTCGGGACACAGTGATGCCCCGGGACGGCCACACGGTAGCTCGGGGATCTTCGTTTATCCACACTCAGGACAAAGTTAGTTCCATTCCGGTGATACCTCTTGGCTCACCACCGAAAGAGGTCTAGCTTCACGCCTGTTGCTGTGACCAAAGATGGGTGGGTGAACACATGCAGCGCGTACCACATCGCCGGTCAAGATCCCGGCGCGTAATGGGCGCCGCCGTGGTGGCCGGCACGATGGCCGCGTCTCTGCTCGGCGGGAACGCCATGGCGGGTCCGTACCCGGAGCCGCCGTCGACAACGTTGTCCCTTCCTTCGCCGCCCGGCGGCAAGAACGTGAAGGTACTCGTCTTCCACGGTTCGACGTCGGAGGAGTCCCCGATCGTCAACGCCGGAATCGAGGCGATCGAGAAGATCGGCCTCACCGGCCCCGCCGCGCAGCGGTTCAAGACCGAGACCAACGGTGACGGTTCGGTCTTCACCAACGCCACCAAGCTCGGCAAGTACAACGCGGTCGTCTTCCTGACGGGCGGCGGCGATGTGCTGGATCCCGAGCAGGAGGCGGGACTTGAAGCCTTCGTCGAGGCCGGCGGAGGCTTCCTCGGCATTCGGGACGCGGCGCGCACCGAGCCGTACTCGGACTGGTTCACCGGACTGATCGGCGCCCGCCCCAAGGCGGCGAGCCCGGACACGGTCCAGCGCGCGACCGTCGAGGTGGGCGACCGTCAGCACCCCGCCACCAAGAACCTGCCGCAGGAGTGGAAGCGCTCCGACAAGTGGTTCAACTGGGACAAGAACCCGACGGGCACCGTGCACACCGTGGCCCGTATCCGGGAGAGCACCTACAAGCCGGGTGAGGGCGCCAACGGCGCGGACCACCCGATCTCCTGGTGCCGTGACTACGACGGCGGCCGGTCCTTCTACACGGGTATGGGCGCCACCGCCGACTCGTACGCCGAGACCGACTTCCGTGACCACCTGCGCGGCGCGCTGCAGTGGACCACTCGTATCTCGCGCGCCGACTGCAAGGCGACGATCGACGCCAACTACACGGCGGAGCGCCTCACCCAGCCCAACAAGCCGGGCGAGTCGGACCAGATCGGCGAGCCGCACGGCACCGTCGTGGCGCCGGACGGCCGCGTCTTCTACATCGGCCGCGGTGGCGGCGACAACACCCAGCCCGTCGTGACCGACTGGGCCGACCCGAACGCCGGCAAGGGCGAGGGCCAGATCCACGTCTACGACCCGAAGACCAAGAAGGTCACCAAGGTCGGCGGCGTGACCATCTTCGGCAACAAGGGCGGCGGCGACGAGCTGGTCAAGAACGAGGAGGGCCTGCTCGGTATCGAGCTGGACCCCGACTTCATGACCAACGGCTGGGTGTATCTGCACTACACACCCCACTCCAAGATCAACCGTGACACCCGGATGGCGCAGCGTCAGGTCTCGCGGTTCACCCTGGACCTCGCGACGAACAAGCTCGACCTCGCCACGGAGAAGGTCCTGCTGAGCTGGCCGGTGCAGATCAACAGCTGCTGCCACGCGGGCGGCGGCATGGCCTGGGACTCCAAGGGCAATCTGTACATCGCGACCGGGGACAACAACTCCTCGCAGTTCAGCGACGGTTACTCGGGCAACAACCCGCAGCCGAACTACAAGGGCGTCTCCTTCGCGGACGCGCGCCGTACGGCCGGTAACACCAACAACCTCAACGGGAAGATCCTGCGGATCCACCCCGAGGACGACGGCACGTACACCCTGCCCACCGGCAACCTCTTCACCGGTGACGAGACGGCCGAGGGCGGCGACAAGACCCGCGGCGAGATCTACGTGATGGGTGTACGCAACCCGGCGCGCATCTCGGTCGACAAGAAGACCGACACCCTGTACGCGGGCTGGGTCGGCCCCGACGCGGGCGCCCCGAGCACCACCTGGGGACCGGCGAAGTACGACACCTTCGCCGCCATCACCAAGGCGGGCAACCAGGGCTGGCCGTACTGCATGGGCAACAAGCAGCCGTACCGCGACCGCAATCTGCCGGACCCGACGAAGCCGCTGGGCTGGTACAACTGCGACGCGCCGAAGAACGAGTCGCCGAACAACGACGGTCTCGTGAACATCCCGCCGATCACGGGCAACACCATCTGGTACTCGCCCCAGGGCGGCGCGCCGGACTACCCGCGTGACGCGAACGGCATCCCGAGCTACAAGGAGGCGGAGGCGACCTACCTCCTGCCGTGGCTCAAGGGCGGTGGCCAGGCGACCATGAACGGTCCCCTCTACCGGTTCGACGCCGACAAGGCGACGGCGGAGAGCTGGCCGTCGTACTGGGACGGCAAGTGGTTCGTGGGTGACTTCTACGACCAGACGCAGCCGAGGCACGCGGTCAATCTCGACCCGAAGACCGCGGGCAAGGGCGGACTGCCCGTGCACGCCGAGTCGTTGAAGAAGATCATTCCGGTCGGTGAGAGCGGTATCCGCAACCTCATGGACTGGAAGTTCGCTCCGGACGGCTCGCTCTACGTGCTCGACTACGGACGTGGATTCTTCACCTCCGACGCGAAGTCCGCGCTGTGGCGCGTGACGTACAAGGGCGGCGAGGCCACACCCGCCGCCGCGGATCTGGCCAGGAAGGCGGCGCAGTGAGGCAACGCGGCGCACTGAGACAGCGACCTCTACGCCTGTGGACGGCCCTGCTGGGCTCGTTGATGCTGGTGCTGGGGCTGACCTCGACACAGGCATACGGACGTGACGACAACGGCAAGTCGCCGATGGCGGCGGCCCAGGTACTGAACTGGACCGCGGGCAACTCCACCACGGAGTACCTGTCGTTCCCGAAGACCGCCGTCGCGGGTCCCGCGACGATCGTCTTCGAGAACAGCAAGGCCACCGGCAACACCACGTCGATGCCGCACACGGTCACGTTCGACACGTCGAACCCCGACTACAACAACGACGTGACGCTCAACCTGATGGCCAGTCCGGAGGACGCCCAGGGCGGGAAGCAGACGGCCGAGGTCGTTCTGACCCCGGGCACCTACCGCTTCTTCTGCACGATCCCCGGTCACGGCATGATGACCGGCACCTTCACCGTCACCGACGGTGGCGGCGGTGACGACACCACCGCGCCCGAGACGGCCGCCAAGATCGACGGCGACCAGAACGGCGACGGCGCGTACGTCGGTCAGGCCACGGTGACGCTCTCCGCCACCGACGCCGGATCGGGTGTCGACACGATCGAGTACGCGGTCGGGGCCGACGGCGAATGGCAGCCGTACACCACACCCGTGGTGGTCAACACCGTCGGTGATCACGTCATCAGATACCGGGCGACCGACAAGGCGGGCAACGCGGCCGCCGAGAAGACGGCCGAGTTCAAGGTCGCGGCGCCGGACACCGGTGACACGACCGCGCCGGAGACCTCGGCGACGGTGACCGGTGAACAGGACGACGACGGCGCGTACTTGGACATGGCCACGGTCACCGTGACCGCGTCGGACGCCGGTTCCGGTGTCAACAAGATCGAGTACGCGATCGGCGCCGACGGTGCCTGGCAGGACTACACCGCGCCGGTGATGGTCCATGAGGTCGGTACGCACAAGGTCCGTTACCGCGCCACCGACAAGGCGGGCAACGCGGCCGCCGAGAAGGCCGTCGACTTCACCGTCGTCACCCCGCCGGTGAAGGACACGACCGCGCCGGTGTCGACGGTCGCCGTGGCCGGTGACAAGAACTCCGACGGCGCGTTCATCACGAGCGCGACGGCGACCATCAAGGCCACGGACGACGACTCGGGTGTCGAGAAGATCGAGTACTCGCTCGACGGCGGTCCGTACCTCGCGTACACGAAGGCCGTGATCGTCGACGCGGTGGGCTACCACAAGCTCGCGCACCGTGCGACGGACAAGGCGGGCAACACCTCGGCGGCCAAGGAGGTGACGTTCACCATCGCCAAGGGCGGTGGCGTTCCGGCCCCCAACTGCCCTGAGTACGACGTCCGTCTGACGGTCATCGTCGGCGCCGTCGACACGGGTGTGCCGAACCGTCTCACCACGACCCGGTGCACGATCAACGAGCTGATCGAGGACGAGAAGGACTGGGCCTCGCACGCCCTGTTCCTGAAGCACGTCGAGACGGTGCTGACCAAGCTCCAGTCGGACGGTGTCATCGACAAGCGCGAGCACACGAAGATCACGAAGGCCGCCAAGCAGTCGAAGATCGGCAAGCCGGGTCAGACGACCGGCTACCGCACGATCTTCGACGGCACGGACACGACCTTCTCCAAGTGGGCTCAGGTCGGCGGCGGCAAGTTCGCGCTAACCGCCGACGGCGCGATGACTAGCAGCACCACCGTCGAGGGCATGGGCATGCTCTGGTTCCCGGAGCGGAAGTACGACGACTTCTCGCTGAAGCTCCAGTTCCGTGACGACGCTCCGGGCACGGGCAACGCCAACGGCGGTGTCTTCGTGCGCTTCCCGAACGTCAACGGTCACCCGCTGGAGAGCCGCCCGGAGTGGGTCGCCATCAACTACGGGCACGAGGTCCAGATCCTGGACCGCCCGGACGGTGACATCTACAAGACGGGATCGCTCTACGGCTTCGACCGGGTCGGCCTGGCCGGCGCGGGCGTCACGCCCAAGGGCAGCTGGAACGACTACGAGATCAAGGTGGTCGACCAGCACTACACGATCCTGCGCAACGGTGTCGTGATCAACGAGTTCGACAACATCGGCGGCCAGGAGTTCACTCCGCCGCGCGCCGGTGACGTGGGTACCGACGGCCGGCGTTACTCGTCCGGCTATGTCGGACTCCAGGTGCACGGCACGACGGACGTCATCTCGTACCGCGACATCCGGATCAAGGAGCTCTGACACCTCCCTTCTTAGGAGGCTGAGCCGACAGAAGTGCCCCTTCCCTTACGGGAGGGGGCACTTCGCCGTTCGCGGGGGCGGCGGGCGCGGGGGGCGTCTGTTGCCCGGGAGTCATCCGCGAGTCACCCGAAAACGGATGGCGGTCGCTCCGGCGGCGCGGATAGCTTGGGCGCCCGTGACTGATCAACTGAAGTTGACGCCGGGGGCGCCCGGTCCCGTCGAGGCCGAACCGGCCTCCGGGGACGGCCTGTTCTCCGGGAGATACGCCTCCGTCACCGCCGGTTTCGCCGTGGTGATGTTCCTGACCGGATTCGCGGCGCTCGCCGTGATCCCCATCCTGCCGACCGCCGCGCGCGACCTGGACGGGGTGTCGCTCTACCCGCTGGTGGCCGGCTGCTTCGTGGCCGCGAGCCTGCTGGGCGGGGTCCTCGGCGGCTACTGGGCGGACCGTGCCGGGGCCCGGCGTCCGCTGGCGGCGGGGGTGGTGCTGTCGGTGGTCACCCTGCTGATCTCCGCGACCAGCGGCTCCGTCTGGCAGTTGGCGGCGGGGCGCTTCCTGGACGGTCTCGCGGGCGGCATGGTGGCGGTGGCGGTCAACACCGCCGTCGCCCAGGCGTACCCCGAGCGGCTGCGGGCCCGGGTGCTGGCCCTGATGAGCACCTGCTGGCTCGTGCCGTCGCTGGTGGGCCCGCCGCTGGCGGGGCTGGTCGTCACCTGGTGGTCCTGGCGTGCGGTGTTCTTCGGTCTGGCCGCGCTGACCGTGCTCCCGGCCGTGGCGGTGGTGCTCCTGCTGCGCGGCCGTGCCTGGCGCGCCGCGCCCCTGCCGGTGGAGGACCGGCCGCCGCGCCCGGCCCTGACGGTCGCGGTGGCGGTGAGCCTCGGCGCGGCGCTGGGGCAGTACGGCGTGTCCGGCTGGGACGCGCGGCGGCTGCTGTGCGCGGTGGTGGGGCTCGCGCTGATGGCGGTGTTCGCGGCCCGGCTGCTGCCGCCGGGCACCTGGCGGGCCGGCCGGGGGCTGCCCGCCACGGCCCTGCTGCGCGGCCTGAGTTCGGGGGTCTTCTTCACGCTGGAGGCTTTCGTACCTCTGTTCCTGCTCAGCGACGGGAACGTACCCGCCGTGGTGACCGGACTGGCCTTCACGGGCGCCGCCGTGGCGTGGGCCGCGTCCTCCTGGGTGCAGGCCCATCCGCTGGAGCACTGGCCGCGGCACCGGCTGGTGGCGACCGGGGCGTCGGTGATGGCGCTGGCCGCCGTGCTCGCCGCCGTCGGCACCCTGCCGGCGACGCATCCGTACCTCGCGGCGTCGGCCATGGTCGTGGCGGCGCTGGGGATGGGGCTGCTGGCTCCGTCGGTGACGCTGCTCGCGCTCCTCCACAGTCCGCCGGGCCGGCAGGGCTATGCGAGCAGCGCGCTCCAGACCACACAGAACCTCGGCCAGATCACGGTGCTGGGGCTGGGCTCGGCCCTCTTCAACGGTTTCCTGGCCGCGGACGCGGACGGTGCGGCGTACGGGGCGGTGTTCGGGATGCTGGTCGTGCCGAGCGTCCTGATCGCGCTGCTGGCGCGGCGGGCGCGATGACCGGGACGGTGTCACCGGAGCCCGGCCGGTGGCCGGTCGGTCCTCAATCGCCGGACGGGCCGGACGGGGTGTCCGGTGCCTCCGGCCGCGCGCGGCTCGGCTGGACCCGCTTCGGTTCGCCCGGCATCTTCGGGTAGTCCGGCGGATACGGCAGATCGCCGTGACCGTGGTCGCGCTCGTCGCGGGCGGCCAACTCCAGCAGGCCCTCCAGGCTGTACGCCTCGGAGTCCATGTCCGCGTGCAGATCGCCGAGTTCGGCGAAGCGGGCCGGCATCGTCGCCACGTCGAAGTCGCGCGGGGAGACGTCGTCCAGCTCGTCCCAGCGCAGCGGCGCGGACACCGTGGCGTACGGATTGGGGCGCACCGAGTAGGCGGACGCGATGGTGCGGTCGCGCGCCGTCTGGTTGTAGTCCACGAAGATCCGCTCGCCCCGCTCCTCCTTCCACCAGGCCGTGGTGACCCGGCCCGGCATGCGCCGCTCCAGCTCCCGGCCGACCGCGATGGCGGAGCGCCGTACCTGGGTGAAGGTCCAGAGCGGTTCGATCGGCACGAACACGTGCAGACCGCGACCGCCGGAGGTCTTGGGCCTGCCGCGCAGACCCTGCTCGTCGAGGATGCCGTGCAGCTCGTGCGCCGCCCTGACGGCGTCGTGGAAGTCGGTGCCGGGCTGCGGGTCCAGGTCGATGCGCAGTTCGTCGGGGTGCTCGGTGTTCCCCCGCCGTACGGGCCAGGGGTGGAAGGTCAAGGTGCCGAGATTCGCCGCCCACAGCACGGCGGCCGGTTCGGTGGGGCAGATCTCGTCGGCGGTGCGTCCGCTGGGGAAGGAGATACGGGCGGTGGGGATCCAGTCGGGCAGGTTCTTGGGCGCCCGCTTCTGGTAGAAGGACTCGCCGGTGACGCCGTCGATGTAGCGCTGGAGGGTGGTCGGCCGGTTCCGCAGGGCGCGGGTGATCCCCTCCCCCACCGCGATGTAGTACTGGGCGACGTCCAGCTTGGTGAAGCCCCGCTCGGGAAAGTAGATCTTGCCGGGGCTGGACAGCCGTACGGTTCGCCCGCCGACCTCCAGTTCCATCGCCGCGCCCTTGCTCGCCATACGCGCCACCGTAGGCGTGGCTCCCCCGGCCCGCATATCGGGCGGACGGGCCGGGTCCCGCGCACAATCGGGGGCATGGATCTGCCGGTGATGCCCCCGATGAAACCGATGCTGGCCAAGTCCGTGGCGAAAATCCCGCCCGGAATGCAGTACGAGGCGAAGTGGGACGGCTTCCGTGCGGTGATCCACCGGGACGGCGACGAGGTGGTGATCGGCAGCAGGAACGGCAAGCCGCTGACCCGCTACTTCCCCGAGCTGGTCACCGCCTTCCTGCGCGAGCTGCCCGAGCGGTGTGTGGTCGACGGCGAGATCGTGATCGCGTACGAGGGCCGGCTGGACTTCGACCGGCTCAGCGAGCGCATCCACCCGGCCGACTCCCGTGTGCGGACGCTCGCCGAGCGGACCCCCGCGAGCTTCGTCGCCTTCGACCTGTTGGCACTCGGCGACCGGTCGCTGCTGTCCACCGCGCAGTCCGAGCGCCGCTCCGCTCTCGCCGGCGCCCTCGCCGGTGTCTCGGCCCCGGTGTATCTGGCACCGGCCACCACGGATGTGGACCTGGCGCGGGAGTGGTTCCGGCGCTACGAGGGCGCGGGGCTGGACGGGGTGGTCGCCAAGCCGCTGGACCTGCCGTACCGGCCGGACGTACGGGTGATGTACAAGATCAAGCACGAGCGGACGGCGGACGTGGTCGTGGCCGGATACCGCCTCCACAAGAGCGGCCCGGTCGTCGGGTCGCTGCTGCTCGGCCTGCACGACACGGCCGGGACGCTGCAGCACGTGGGGGTGTGTGCCGCGTTCTCGATGAAGCGGCGGGCCGAGCTGGTGGACGAGCTGGCACCGCTGCTGATGGATCCCGCCGACGGTCATCCGTGGGCCGCCTGGGCGCGGGAGTCGGCGCACGAGACCGCCAGACTGCCCGGCGCGCCGAGTCGCTGGTCGGGCAAGAAGGACCTGTCGTGGGTCGCGGTGCGGCCGGAGCTGGTGTGCGAGGTGGGTTACGACCACATGGAGGGCGACCGGTTCCGGCACACGGCGCAGTTCCGCCGGTGGCGCCCGGACCGTACGCCCGAGGAGTGCACGTACGCGCAGTTGGACGAGCCGGTGCGGTACGACCTGGCGGAGGTGCTCGCGTCCGGCTGATCCGAGGGGCGCGGCGCGCCCCGGCGGGGGCCTACTCCACGAAGGTGCCCTCGACGTAGACCCAGGCGCCCTCGTGCCGTTCGAAGCGGCTCCGCTCGTGCAGCGCGCCCTCCTCGCCCCGGCGGGCGTAGCGGGCGCGGAAGGTGACCGTGCCCGTGGTGTGGAAGGCGCTGCCCTCGGTGGTCGCCAGGATCTCCAGGCCCGCCCAGCGCATCGCCGGGTCGAGATCGACCCGTGACGGGCGGGTGGCGGGGTGCCAACTGCTCAGCAGATACGGCTCGTTACCCACCGCGAAGGCGCTGTAGCGGGCCCGCATCAGACGCTCGGCGGTGGGGGCGCCGGCGGTTCCGGAGTGGAAGCGGCCGCAGCAGTCTCCGTAGGAGGCGGGCAGGCCGCAGAGGCAGGGCGAGGCGTCTCGTGACGCGCGCGGGCCCGGTTCGGGGCGCGCGGTCGATGAGTTTCGCGTGGGACGTGTGGGGCATCGGGCCATCCGCATATTGTGCCCGTCCGCCGGAGGGGCCGAAGTCCGGGGACGGCCGAGAAGGGGCCCGGACGGGTGCTGGGCGGCCGTGGGGCCGTGTCTCGGTGTTCGTGGGCGCCCGGTCCGCCCCGGCGCTGTGACGTGGCGCACACGCGGTTCTCGGCGGGCGGGCGAAGCGGGGCGGGCGTTACGGGGCGGGCGTTACGGGGCGGGGGCGCCCGCACCGTAACGGATATCGGTCCGGGCCCCGGTCCGGGAAACGCCTCGGCGCCGCCGCACCCCCCGAGAGTGCTGCGGCGCCGAGGCGCTTGCCCGCCCGGACCCCCGTCGGTCCGGACCGCGTGAGTCCTGTGTCAGGGCTTGCGGGCGACGCCCACGAATCCGGCGATGAGCCCGTCGCCCGGGACGGGGACGACCTCGCCCAGCTCCGGACGCCACTCGGCCACCAAGGAGACACCGGGGTCGACGAGTTCGAGACCGTCGAAGAAGTGGCCGACCTCCTCGCGTGAGCGCAGGGCCAGCGGTACGCCCTTCGCCTTGTAGAGCGCCTCCGCCTTCTTCGAGTTCTCCGGGTCGAACTCCCCCGTGGTGTGGGAGATCACCAGATAGCTGCCGGACGCCAGCGGCGCGAGCAGCTTGCGCACCAGCTCGTGCGCGCCGTCCTCGTCCGGGACGAAGTGCAGCAGCGCGATGAGCGACAGGGCGACCGGCTTGTCGAAGTCCAGGATCTTCCCGGCCTGTTCGACGATCGCGTCGGGTTCACGCGCGTCGGCCTGGATGTACTCGGTCAGCCCCTCGGGGCTGCTGCGCAGCAGCGCCTCCGCGTGCCGCAGCACGATGGGGTCGTTGTCGGTGTAGACGACGCGCGAGTCGGCGGCGACCTGCTGCGCTATCTGGTGCAGGTTGGGCTCGGTCGGAATGCCGGTACCGATGTCGAGGTACTGGCGCACGCCCGCCTCGGCGCCGAGCCAGCGGGTGGCCCGGTGCATGAACGCCCGGTTGCACTTGGCCATCTCCCGGCCGAGCGGGTTCAGTTCGAGGAGCTGCCGGGCCATCTCCTCGTCGACGGGATAGTTGTCCTTGCCGCCGAGGAACCAGTCGTACATCCGGGCCGGGTGCGGCCTGCTGGTGTCGATGGGGTCATGCCCGGTCATGTGCACTCCATGAGTCTCAGCGTCACTGGCAAGAACTAACTGGCAAGGACTAGTGGCAAGGAACAGGTGAGTTCAGATCCGATCAGCCCTGATCGGCTCGTACCAGGCGGGATCCGGCCGATCAGAACATAAGGTTCACGTCACATCACGGCGAATCACGCCACGTCGGTCACGTCGGTCATGTCAGGTCACGTACGGGCCGGATCAGGTCAACAGGAAGTCGGCCTGGCCGGACTTGGCGCCTTGAATGAACGCGGCGATCTCGCCATGGGTGTAGATCAGCGCGGGGCCGTCAGGGTCGTTGGACTGGCGCACGGCGACTCTGCCGTCGGCCAGCTTCATGGCCTCGATGCAGTTGCCGCCGTTGCCGCCGCTCCACGGCTTGTGCCAGCCTTCGGCGCCGAGGTCGGTGGCGGGCATGCCGTTGTATATCGGATCCATTCACAGCTCCTTGCGGACATCCTTGAGGATCTCCTTCGTGCGTTGTGCAGTTGCAGCCTGAGCCGCCATGCGGTCCATGACCTCGAGGTGGGTCGCCACCTCAGGACGCGAGTCGAGGTAGACGGCGCCGGTCAGGTACTCGCTGTAGATCATGTCGGGCAGTTCGGGCATGGCGAAACGGAAGAGCACGAACGGCCCGTACGTTCCGGGGTGGTGTCCGGAGGAGAACTCCGCGATCTGCAGCGTCACATTGGACATCTCGGACGCGTCGATGAGCCGGTCGACCTGCTCGCGCATGATCTCCGGCGTACCGACGGGACGGCGAAGCACCGTCTCATCCATGATCACCCACAATCTGGGTGCGTCCGACCGCGTGAGCAGGGACTGGCGTTGCATACGGAGTGCGACGTGCCGTTCGATCGCCTCCGGCTGGACCTGCCCCACGGCGCCGGCGTGCATGACCGACAGCGCGTAGCCCTCCGTCTGGAGGAGGCCCGGTACGAAGTGCGGTTCGTACGCCCTGACCAGGGAGGCGGCGCCTTCCAGGCTGACGTACATGCTGAACCAGTCCGGCAGGATGTCGTGGAACCGCTGCCACCAGCCTGGCTTGTTGGCCTCCTCCGTCAGCTCGACGAAGGCGTTCGCCTCCTCGTCGCCGACCCCGTAGGCCCGGAGAAGCACCTGTACATAGGGGACTTTGAGCGTGACCTCGGCGGTCTCCATCCTGCGGACAGTGGCCGACGCCACCCGGAGAAGCTTCGCGGCTTCCTCGCGTTTCAGGCCGGCTCTCTCGCGCAGATCCATCAGACGTTTGCCGAGTACGACCTGTCCCACGGTCGGGGCAGACCGCGGTTCACTCACTTTGGAACCTCCCCATGCACGGTTGCCAGCAGTGTGCCATGTCCTCGCCAGTAAGAACACGGCACTCTGAAACTTTCACAGTGCTACTTGCCAAGTGTCTCGCACGGGTGGAGAGTGGTTCGGTGAACCAGCTCACGCAGTTGTCGTGCTCCGCCCGGAGGTTTCGCACGGTGCTGCTTCCCCACCGTTAGGAATCGGTCGTGGCACCTGGTAACGCGCTCACCCCCCCGCTGATGACCGTGTGCCCTGGCAACGTTGTCCGACGCTACGGCTTCGCACTACCCGCTCACCCGGAGTCGGTCTGTCGCGCCAGACGGCTCACCCGTGAGCGGCTCGGCCGTTGGGGCACCACGGACGAGACCCTTGAAACCGCCATTCTGATCATTTCCGAGCTGGTCACGAACGCCGTCGTCCACGCGCCCGGCGACCATGTCATGTGCGAATTGCGCGAAGGGAACGGCCGGCTGCACATAGCCGTCGAGGACCAGGGTTTCGGCCCCACCGGGCCCCAGCTGCACCGCGTGTCCGACGACGAGCACGGCCGGGGACTGCTCCTGGTGGACGCCGTGAGCAGCTGCTGGGGAACGCACGACACATCCGGTTACGGCGCCGGGCGTGTCGTATGGGCGGAGCTGCCGCACGAGACGGGGCAGGGGCAACCGTGTTGATGGGTGCGATGCGCCGGTTCGCCCGTGGGCTGCGCGAGGAGCGGAGCGGTTTCGCGCAGCTGCCGCTGCCGCCGACGCTGCCCGCCTCGCTCGGCTGTGACGCGGTGGGCGTCCCCGCGCGGCACGGGTTCCGGCTGATGGGCAGGCTGCCCAGTACGGGCTGTGTCTTCGCCGACACCGAGTGGTGGTGGTGGATCGTCCCCGCCGGTTCGGATCTCGAACTGGACTGGCCCCGGCCCGCGCGTTACGTCTCCGGGACCCTGGTCCCGGCCGCGCACCCCCGGCTGATCCACTGGCCGGACGCCCCCACGCCGTACACGCCGCCGATCCCCTTCTATCTGATGGTCTGCCAGCTCGCGGGGACGACGCCTACGTGGGAGGCGCAGCCGCGGGGAGAGATCGCGGTGCGTCAGCGCGGCTGACCGCCTTCTCCTTCCGTACCGAGTCACCTACAAGGACAGCGCGTTCCAGGTCGTCTCGTCGGCCGCCAGCAGCTCCCGGGTGCGGTCGGCAGGCGCCAGCGGGCCGTGGTCGGCCGGGACGCGCAGGGCGGAGGCCGCCGTCAGATGGCCGAGGCGCAGGGCCCGTACCGGATCGTCGTACCGCAGCAGCCCCGCCAGGAAGCCCCCGGCGAACGCGTCGCCCGCGCCCACCGGCTCGACCACCCGCACCTTCGGCGCGTTCACCGTGTACGTGTGCGGGCCGATGTACGCGGTGGCCGCCCGCGCCCCGTCCTTGACCACCAGCACGCGCGGCTCCGGCAGCAGGGCGCGGACCGCGTCGGGGGCGGCGTCGTCGCCCAGCGCCTCGGCCCAGAGTGCCTGGGCCTCGTCGAGGCCGACCAGGACGAGGTCCGCGCGGGCCGCGAGGGGCAGCAGGATCGCGGCCGCGGACTCGTCGCCCCAGAGCGCGGGGCGGTGGTTCACGTCGAAGCTGACGGCGTACGGCCGTCCCGGGCGCAGCGCCCGCTCCACCAGGGCGCGGCAGGACGCCGAGAGCGCCGGGGTGATCCCCGTGAGATGCACGAGGGCGGCGCCGCGCACCGCCGGATCGTCCAGCGCCGACGGTCCGAGGGCGGAGGCGGCCGATCCGGTGCGGTAGTAGTGGACGCTCGTCGTGTCCGGGCCCGGGTTCTTGACCAGCAGGCCGGTGGGGCGCACCGGATCGGTCCGTACGCCGGAGACGTCGACGCCCGACGCGGCGATCCGCTCCCGGACCCGCCGCCCGAAGGGGTCGTCGCCCAGCGCGGACACCCAGCGGGCCGGCACACCGTGGTCCGCCAGATACATCGCGACGTTCGACTCGGCGCCCGCGACGTCGAGCCTCAGCGTCTCGGCGGTGTCGAGCGGTGCGACCGGGTCGGGGGCCAGCGCCGCCATGGTCTCGCCGACGCAGACGACCGGGCCGGGGCGCGGCAGCGGGGCCGCACTCACGACGCGTCCGGGGCCGCGGCGCGTACGACCTCCAGGAAGGTGCGGGCGCGGGAGCGCAGGGCGTCGAGTCCCGCTTCGACCGAAGCGTCGGCGGCCGCGGCGTCGGCCGCGTCGCCGATCAGCGGGGATCCGACGCCGACCGCGAGCGCGCCGGCGTTCAGATACGCCCTGGCCGCCGTGGTGTCGACGCCCCCGACGGGCACGAACGGGACGTTCGGGAAGGGGCCCTTGAGCGCGCGCAGATAGGCGGGCCCGCCGGCCTGGGCGGCGGGGAAGATCTTCACCGCGCAGGCTCCGGCGCGCAGCGCGGCCACGATCTCGGTGGGTGTCATCACCCCGGCAAGCACCGGCAGTTGAAGCTCCCGCGCGGCGACGACGCCTTCGCAGACTGCGGGCGTGACGACGAAGTCCGCGCCGGCCCGGTGCACGGCGCGCGCGTCGTCGGCGGTCAGGACGGTGCCCGCGCCGAGGGGCGCGTCGGGCCCGAGCGCGGCGCGGGCCTGCGCGATGACGTCGAGCGAGTCCCGCCCGGTGAGCGAGACCTCGACGAGCGCGACGCCCTCCTCGACGAGTGTGCGTACGGTCCTGAGCGCCGCGTCGGGGTCCGTGCCGCGCACGATGGCGACGATTCGGTGGGCGCGCAGGGCGACCGGCAGATCCACGGGTGGGTTCCTTCTCTCGTACTGCGGGTTCGGTCGTGCCCGGTTCTCGTTCATGGTCGCGGATCGCGGCCCGCCGTGACGGTCAGCCGCCAGCGGACCTCGCCCGACGCGGGGACCCGCGCGGCGTCGTCCTCTCCGGCCGCCGCCAGGTCGAAGACCCGGCCGAGCATCGGTTCGACGCCGACGGAGCGGTACGGGGCATCGGCGGGGAAGCCGCCCAGGTTGCGCCAGAGGGCCACGGAGACGGGCTGTCCGGGCGCCTCGACCGCCAGGTGCAACGTGTCCCGCCCGTCGCGTACCGACACCTCCGGGGCGGCGACGACCGCGCCCACGGCGGTGCCGTCGTCCGGGCCGAGCCGGTCGAGCGGCACGGCGTCGACCAGGGGCCAGGCGCCGGCGATCCAGTGCGCCCCGTCGTCCGGGTAGAGCCGGGTCGGCGCGCCGTCACGGATGCCGACGGTGGCGCGGGGCGACAGGTCCAGGAGCGCGTGGGCGGCCCAGAGGAAGCGGTAGCCGGGCGCGGCCGTGAGCCGGTAGTCGACGACGAGCGTGTCCGCCTCGTCGCGGATACGGCGTACGAGCCGGAAGTCCGGGCAGTCCACCCACTCCTCGTCGCCGGCGCGTCGCCAGGGCCGGGACCACGCGTCGCCGTGGTCCGGAGCGCCGCGCACCGTGGGGACGCACTCCTCCAGGCCCCCGGCGTCGGCGAAGGCGTCACCTGGCGCGACGAGGGGGCGGCGCGGCTCGTCCCGGCTCCACAGCCACTCCCGGCCGCCCGCCCGCAGTGACGTCCAGCGTCCGCCGTGCGCGGGGTCGGTGGTCACCGGAACGGCGGGCTTCGCGCTCACCATTCCGCGAACGAGCCGTCGTCGTGCCGCCACACCGGATTGCGCCAGGCGTGCCCGGTGCGGTCGGCGGCGCGTACGGCGGCCTCGTCGACCGTGACGCCGAGCCCCGGCAGATCCGTGCGGTGCGCGTGGCCGTCGACGAAGCGGAACGGTTCGGTGTCCAGGACGTACGACAGCAGGTCGGCGTCCTTGTTGTAGTGCAGGCCCCTGCTCTGCTCCTGGATGAGGAAGTTCGGTGTGCAGAAGGCGACTTGGAGGCTGGCGGCCAGCGCGATCGGGCCGAGCGGGCAGTGCGGGGCGAGCTGCGCGCCGTAGGCGTCGGCGAGCGAGGCGATGCGGTGCACCTCCGATATGCCGCCGGCGTGCGAGAGGTCGGGCTGGACCACGGCGACACCGGCGGCGAGCGCGGGCAGGAACTCGGCCCGCCCGTAGAGCCGTTCACCGGTCGCGATGGGGACGGAGCTGGACGCGACCAGCCCGGCCAGCAGATGCCCGTGCTCGGGCAGCAGCGGTTCCTCCACGAACAGCGGGTGCAGCGGCGCGAGTTCGGACAGGACGCGGCGGGCGCCCGCCGGGCTGAAGCGGCCGTGGAAGTCGACCGCGACGTCCCGGTGCGGGCCGAGTACGGCGCGCGCCGCCGCCACCCGCTCGGCCACGGCTGCGGTCTCGGCGGGGCTGGTGATCGGGGACGTACGCCCGGCGGCGTTCATCTTCACGGCGGTGAAGCCCGCCTCGACCTGGGCGGTGACCTCGTCGGTGAGCCGGGCGGGTTCGTCGCCGCCGACCCACGCGTACACCCGCACCCGGTCCCTGACGGGTCCGCCGAGCAGGGCGTGCACGGGGGCGCCGTACGTCTTGCCGGCGATGTCCCACAGGGCCTGGTCGATCCCGGCGACGGCGCTGGAGAGCACGGGGCCGCCCCGGTAGAAGCCGCCCTTGGTCATGACCTGCCAGTGGTCCTCGATCCGCAGCGGGTCCTGGCCGACGAGGTATTCGGCGAGGACGTCCACGGCCGCCCGTACGACCTCCGCCCGGCCCTCGACCACGGGTTCGCCCCAGCCGACGGTGCCCTCGTCGGTCTCGACACGGCAGAACAGCCAGCGGGGCGGGACGAGGAACGTCTCCACGGATACGATCTTCACTTCGCCTCGGAGCCTTTCGTCTCGGGAACGCCGGCCGGGCCGGACGTCCCGTGCACCTTGTCGAGGTCGCGGACCGCCTGGTCGAGCAGCGCCCGCATGGCCTGCTGGGCAGCGTCCGGGTCCTGGGCGCGTACGGCGTCCAGGACCGCGCGGTGGCTCGGCACGGGATCCTCGCCGTGCGGCGAGGAGTGCACGATCCGGTCGCGGTGGGCGAGACCGGACTCGATGACCATCTCCATGCGTTCCAGCAGTTCGTTGTGGGTGGCGGCGAGGAGCGCGCGGTGGAAGGCGAGGTCGGCCTCGACCGCGTGCGCGGCTCCGCCGTCCCCCTCCCCCATCTCCGTCAACGCCGCTTCCAGCGCGGCGAGATCGGCGTCGGTGCGCCGCTCGGCGGCGAGCCGGACGGCGGCCGGTTCGATGATGCCGCGCACCTCACCGAGGTTGCGCAGCAGGGCCAGGTCCGCGCCGGCGGTGGTGCCTTCGGCGAACTGCCAGCGCAGGACGTCGGCGTCGAGGAGGTTCCAGTCGGAGCGGGATCTGACGAACGTCCCCCGGCGCTGCCGCGCGTCGACCATTCCCTTGGCGGCGAGCACCTTCAGCGACTCACGCAGGGCGGTCAGGCTGACGTCCAACTCGCGCTGCAGTTCCACGAGATCGAGGGTGGCTCCCTCGGGGATCTCGCCGCTGAGCACCCGGCGCGCGAGAGTCTCCACGGTCTGGCCGTGCACTCCGCGGCGCGCGTATGGCGTCATGTGTCGTTCTGCCTTTCTGCTGGTCGTTCGTGTGGGGCGGAGGTCGTACGAAGGCCGGGCGGCCGGGCCGACGGCCGTCAGGCCGACGCCTTCACGACACTCCATCCGCCGTCCACGAGCAGACTCGATCCGGTGATGTAGGAGGCTTCGTCGGCCGCCAGGAAGGCGATGGCCGCCGCGACCTCCTCGGGCGTGCCGAAGCGTCGCGCCGCCGTGCCCTCGACGCTGAGGGCCCGCTCCTCCTCGGGTACGCGGTCCCACGCGGCGGTGAGGATCGGGCCGGGCAGTACGGCGTTGACGCGTACCTCCGGCCCGTACTCGACGGCGAGCTGTCCGCAGAGCGAGAGCAGCGCGCCCTTGCTCGCGGCGTACGCGGGGTGGCCGGGGATGCCCATGCGCGCGTGGACGGAGGACGTCAGCACCACCGCGCCTTGGTGGGCGCGCAGATCGGGCAGGGCGGCGCGGAAGCCGAGGAAGCCGCCGGTGAGGTTGACGGCGAGCTGGCGTTCCCAGGAGGCGACGGTCATCTCGTGCGCGGGGCTGACGTCCACGGTGTAGGCGTTGCTGACGAGGACGCCGACCGGGCCGTGGCGGTGGGCGGCGGCCACGACGCGGTCCCAGTCGTCCTGTTCGGCGACGTCGGTCCGTACGAAGTCGGCGCGGGCGCCCTTGTCGCGGATGCCGGCGGCGACGGCCTCGCCGCGCGCCGTGTCGATGTCGGCGAGGATCACGGCGGCGCCCTCGGCGGCGAGCCGGGACGCGGTGGCGGCCCCGATTCCCGACGCGGCTCCGGTGACCACGGCGACACGGTCGTGGAAGCGGGCTGGTGCGTTCATGAGGCGGTTCGACTCCTCCGGGTGCGTGGCCGCCGTTCGGCGACCCGGGCGACTGTAGTGAGCGTGCGGGTCATGGGGTCGCGGCCCCGGGTCCCCCGCCGTCCACCCGGGTGAGCACCACGAGTTCGGCGTCGTGGTCGGCGGTCCAGTGGAACGGCAGCCCCGAGTGCAGGAGATACCCGCCGCCGTACGCCGTGCCGGACGCCTCGTCCCGGTAGCGGGCCGCCGGGTCGAGACCGCGCAGCCGCAGCCGGGCCGGGCGTCCGGGCACGAGGGGCGCGCCGTCGAGGGGGCCGGTGTTCCAGGCGGTGACGACGGTACGGGTGCCGGCGCCTCGGCCGTCCTCGTCGTACTGGACTCCGCAGGTCGGCTCGGCGGGCGAGTTCAGCAGCCGGATCTCGCCGTGGTGGACGACGTCGCGGATCTCCTTGTAGCGGGCCACCCAGCCCGCGGCCTCGGCGCGCTGCTCGTCCGTCCACCTGCCGAGGTCGGCGCCGATACCGAGGACGCCGGACATGGAGCTGACGAAGCGGAAGGCGAGCGAGCGGGGCCGTGGGTCGAAGACGCCCGGCGCGTCCGTCACCCACGCGCTCATGGTGTGCGGGGCGTGGGCGTGCAGATAGCCGTACTGGATGGAGAGGCGGTCGAGCGGGGCGGTGTTGTCGCTGGGCCAGAGCACGTCCGTACGGGCGAGGGTGGCGTGGTCCGTCCTGCCGCCGCCGCCCGCGCAGCCCTCGACGGTGACGTGCGGGTGCGCGGTCCGCAGATGGTCCAGTACGCGGAGGTAGCCGGCGACGTGCGCGGCGTCGAGGTCCTGGCTCTCGACGGGGCCACCGCCGGGCCGGCCGCGTTCGGTGGGCGGGCGGTTCATGTCCCACTTGAGATAGCTGATCGCGTACGTGCCGAGCAGCCGGTCCAGGGTGGCGATGACGAAGTCCTGGACGTCGGTGCGGCCGAGGTCGAGGAGGAGCTGGTTGCGTACGAGGGTGACCGGGCGGCCTTCGACGCGGTAGACCCACTCGGGGTGTTCGGCGTGCAGGGCGGAGCCGGGGCTGACGGCCTCCGGCTCCACCCAGAGCCCGAAGTCCAGCCCCAGTTCGCGCACCTGGGCGATGAACCGGTCGAATCCGTCGGGGAACTTGGCCGGGTCGGGATACCAGTCGCCGAGGCCGCCGGTGTCGTCGTCGCGGCCGGTGAACCAGCCGTCGTCGACGACGAACAGCTCGGCGCCGAGGTCGGCGGCGACGCGCGCGAGCTCCAGCTGGCCCGCCGCTTCGACGTCGAAGCCGGTGGCCTCCCAGGAGTTGTAGAGCACCGGGCGCGGCCGGTGCAGCCGCTCGCCGGAGAGGCGGCGTTCGTAGCGGTGCCAGACGCGGGCGAGTCCTTCGAGTCCGTCCGGGCTGAACGCGCAGGCCAGTCGTGGGGTGGTGAGTGTCGCGCCGGGCGCGAGGCGGACGGCGCCCTCGTGGGGCAGCCGGCCGGCCCGTACGCGCAGGGCGCCGCCGGGCTCGGCGTCGGCGGTCAGGTGCCAACTGCCGGACCATTCGAGGGCGATGCCGTAGGTGGGGGTGGTGCCTTCGGCCGGGTCGGCCGCGTCCTGGATCGCCAGCCACGGTGCGTACGCGTGCCCCGGTACCGCCTGGGTGCTGGCCAACTCGAAGCGGCCACGGGTGAGTTCGAGCTGGGTCCGCTGGAACTCGTGCGACCACTGGCCGGCGAGATAGGTGAGCCGTGCGGTGTCGGTGACGGGGATGTTCACGGCGGCCGAGTCGAAGCGTTCCAGGCGCAGTTCGTCCTCGCCGACGCAGCTGAGTTCGGTCCAGCGGAGGATCACGTCGGTGCCGGGGACTGTCTCGTAGCAGAGGGTCGTGGTCAGTCCGAGCGTGTCGTCGGTGAAGACGAGACGCAGCGCGCGGTCGCCGTCGGCGGTGGCGCCGGTGAAACGCCACCACACGCCACGTTCCTCGCCGGGGCGCTGCGCGACCAGGTCGGCGCCGGTGAACGGCCGTGGCCCGTAAGGGATGTACTCGGCGGGGGCGGCGTCGGCGGGGGTGATGAAGTGGGTGCGGCGCGACCAGTCGAGCGGGGAGGGCCCCTGCTCGGCGCCGTGCGGACCCCAGGCGGCGAGTTCGGCCCACCCCTCGCCGGGGGCGAGGGTGACGGCGTACACGGTGTGCTCGGCGCGCAGCACCCACGGGTCGTGCGGGGTCATTTGACCGCTCCCAGGTTGAGGCCGGCCACGAAGTGGCGCTGGAATCTGAGGAACACGGCGACGGTGGGGGCCGCCGCGATGACGGAGCCCGCCGCGATCACATTCCACATGGACACATACTGGCCCTGGAGTCCGATCAGTGACGCGGTGATCGGCATCTGGCTGTCGGTCCGCAGCACGGTGATGGCCCACAGCAGATCGTTGAAGATCCAGGTGAAGGAGAGCGCGCTCAGCGCGGCGAGCGCGGGTTTGGTCAGCGGCAGCACGATCGCTGAGTAGATCTGCCAGGGGCCGGCGCCGTCGATGACCGCGGCCTGCTGGATCTCGACGGGCAGGGACCGCATGAAGCCGTAGAGGACGAAGACGTAGAAGCCGACGCCGAAGCCGATCTGTACGCCGATGAGCGCGTACAGCGTGTCGTACAGACCGAGGCTCTCGCTGATGCGGGAGACCGGGATGAGCAGGATCTGCGGCGGCAGCAGATTGCCGCCGAGCATGAGCAGCAACAGGGTCCGGCGCAGGGGCAGTTCGTAGCGGCTGAGGGCGAAGGCGGCCATCGACGCGAGGCCAAGCGTGATGAGCACGGTCGGCACGGTGACGAGCATGCTGTTGATCAGCGCCCGCTGCTGACCGCCGTCGACCCACGCCTGCCGGAAGCCGTCGAGGGTGAAGGAGTGCGGCAGGCTGCCGAGCCCGTTGGCGGCGATGTCGTCGAACGAGCGGACGCTGGTGACCAGTACGAGCGCGATGGGCAGCAGCCACAGCACGGACAGGGTGCCGGCGCCGAGGTGGAAGCCGGCGGTCGCCAACTTGCGCCGGGTGGCCGTGCCGGAGCGTGACGTGGGTCCTGAGGTGGCGGACATCAGTCGGCCTCCCGGAAGGCGCGGACGAGGTACGAGGCGATGACCCCGAAGGCCAGCACGAAGATCACGACCGCGAGTGCGGAGCCGTATCCCAGTCGCAGCGACTGGAAGGCGGTGGAGTACATGTACGTGGAGAGCAGCTCGGACGAGTGGTACGGGCCGCCGCGGGTGAGGGCCCAGACGACGTCGAACGACCGCAGCGAGTCGATGACGATGACCGACAGGACGACGGCGTTGACGCTGCGCAGCTGCGGCAGGGTGATGTGCCGGAAGCGCTGCCAGCGGCTCGCGCCGTCGACCTTCGACGCCTCGTAGAGCACCGGGTCGATGCCCTTGAGGCCGGCGATGTAGAGGATCATCACGTAGCCGATCTGGCGCCAGAGGGCGGGCACGATCACGGCGTACAGGGCGGTGTCCTGGTCGGCGAGCCAGGCGCGGGTGAGGTTGCCGAGGCCGATCGTTTCGAGTGCCTGGTTGATCAGGCCGTCGGGCTGGTACATCGCCTGCCACACCAGGGCGGTCGCGACGAGGGAGAACACGACGGGCAGGAAGAGCGCGGCCCGGTAGAAGCCGACGCCGCGGCGCTCCTGCTGGAGGAGCAGGGCGGCGCCGAGGCCGAGGAGCGCGGAGAGCCCGCCGAAGAGCAGCAGCCACAGGACGGTGTCGAGCACGGCGGTACGGAAGACGGCGTCGCCGAACATCTCACGGAAGTTGCCGAGGCCGATGAAGCGCGGCGCGGAGACGCCGTCCCAGTCGGTCAGGGAGAGGTAGAAGCCCTGGACCGCGGGCCAGAACACCCAGAATGCCTCGGCGAGCAGGGGGACGAGGACGAAGGCGAGCACCACGGGTGGGACCCGGGTGGACCGCTTGCGCCGTGGCCGCCGGTCCTCCCGCGCCGTCGGCCGCTCGTGTCCGTGTTCCTTCTTCGGAGGCCCGGTGACGACCGCCGCCATCTCAGCGGCCCCAGATTTGTCGCGACTCGCGCTGCCAGGTGGTGAGGATGGAGCCGATCTCCTTGGGCTTGGAGAGGAAGCGGGTGAGCGCGGCGTCGGCGGGCGGCTGGAGGGCGTCGCTGGAGTCCCGGTTGAAGTACTGGGTGAGTTCGGCGGCGCCCTCGATCAGCGCACGGCCCTTCTTGACGAGGGGGGTTCCGCTGTCCTTGGCGTCGGGGTGGGTCGGCAGCGCGGTGCCGGAGGAGTTCTTGAGGTAGATCTCCTGCGCCTCGGCGGTGGCGAGATACCGCATCAGCTCCTTGACCTCGGCCTCGCGGCCGGTGCGGGCGCTGGCGAAGTAGCCGTCGGTGGGGGCCTCTTCGGCGACCGGGACCTTGGGATCGATGACGGGGAAGCGGAAGAAGTCGATGTCCTCCAGCGTCCCCTTGGGGGCCGAGTCCGCGAAGAACGTGCCGATCAGCATCATTCCCGTACGGCCCTGGAGCAGTGCGGTGGTGGCGTCCTGGAAGGGCAGGGCGGTGCTGTCGGGGTCGAAGTACGGCAGCGCCTCGCCCCAGCGGTCGAAGACCTTGCGGACCTCGGGGTCGTCGAACCGGTGCTTTCCGGCGAGGAGTTCGCGGTGGTAGGCGGCGCCGTTGATCCTGATGTTCAGGTAGTCGAACCAGGAGGACGCCACCCAGGGGGTGTTGCCGCCGGCGCCGAGGCCGATCGGGTCGACGCCCTTGCCCTTGAGGGTGTCGCAGAGGTCCAGGAACTCGTCCCAGGTCTTGGGCTCCTGGACTCCCCACTTGGCGAAGTTCGACTTCCGGTAGAAGACGCCCCACCAGTAGTAGGTGGTGGGGACGAAGACCTTCTTGCCCGCCCCTGAGGTGCAGAGCGCCTGCAACGCCTTGGAGTAGCCGGTCAGTTCGGGCCCGGTCCAGATGTCGCTGACGTCGAGGAGCAGGTCCTTCGCCGCGTACGACTCGGCGACCGAGCCGGGGTACCAGGTGTAGAGGTCCGGCGGGTTGGCGGAGGTGAGGTAGGTCGGCAGCTGGGTGCGGAAGGTCTCGGACGCGACGGTGTTGAGCTTCGCCTTCGCGCCGCCCTCCTTGCCGAAGCCCTCGACGACCTTCTCCATGGCCTTCTTGGCCTGTGGCGAGGAGAGGTTGGACTGGAGGGTGACGTCGCCGCCCGACTCGCTCTTGGCGGTCGATCCCGAGGTGACGCAGCCGCTCAGGAGCGCGGCGGCGCCGACGGCGCCGGTGCCGACGAGGAACTGACGGCGGCCGGGTGGTGGGGTGGCGGGTGGTGAGCTGGGTGGGGTGATCATCGGTGAACTCCCTGTCGGACAGTGCGGGTTGGGGTGTTAAGGGTGTCGAGGGGGTGGCGATCGGGGGGGGCGGTGGCGGGGTCCGGCCGGGCCTGAGCACCGACCGGACCCCGGCCGTGGTTACGGTCCTGCCGGGAAGCCGGTCTGGTGGACGCGGCCGTCGACGCCGCGGAAGGCGGTCAGTACGGTGCCGTCGGGCCCGGCGGTCGCACCGAGCGCGCCGTCGAAGACGCCGCTGACGAATTCCGGGCGCGCCGACCAGTCGCCCCACGCCATGTCCGCGTCGCCGTACGCGCGCTGCCAGAGCGTGTAGTCACCGGCCCGTGCGTACAGCCGCACGCCGCCGTCGACCGCGACGAGGGTCGGGCTGCCGCTGACGGTCCCGCCCAGCGAGGTCCACGGCGACCAGGTGCCGTCCGTGTCCCGCACCCGCCACCACACCGCGTCCTCGGCGGTACGTACGGCGACATGTGTCCGGCCGGCCTCGTCCACGACGGCCGACGGCCGCCCGTACACGGCCCGCTTCTCGGGCGCGCCCAGGGCCGTCCAGCCGGAGCGCGGCCCACGCGCCCGGATCTGTCCGTCCTCGTCGTGCGCGAGGAGCGTCCACCGGTCGGCGCTCTCGAAGGCGACGGACGGTGCGTCGGCGAGGTTGCCGCCGAGCTTCTGCCAGTGCCCCCACCGGCCGTCGGTGAAGGCGCGCCGGTACGCCGCGTTGTCGGCGCCGCGTACGAAGACGTCGATCCGGCCGGGCTCGGCGGCCGAGGCGTAGGCGGCGGGCTGGCCGAGGATCCGCCCCCGCGTCGGGCCGCCGAGGTCGGTCGTCCGGGACGACCAGTGCCCGTCACGTCCGCTCTGCTGCCGCAGGGAACCGTCCGTGCCCCTGGTGAACGCCGTCAGCCGGTCGCCGTCGCGCACCAGGGCGGGGCTCGCGGTGGAACGCGTACCGAGCGAGGCGCCCGGCGCGTCGTCGCGGCCGGCGAGCGTGAGGAAGGCGGTGCCGTGAGCGGGGACGGTGACGGTGTACGAGCCGCTGTGCGTGCCCCGGCCGGCGCGGGCGCGGACGTCCCGCACAGTGACGTCACCCGTCAGTCCGGCGTCCGCGAAGGTCACGGTGCGTGTCGCGGGCTTGTCGGAGCGGTTGAGGAGGACGACCGCCCGCTTGCCCGCGCCCTTGAGGGTCTTGCTGTAGACGTCGCCGGTGGCGTCGGTGGCGACGCGTACGCCCTGGATGGCGAGCGGGTCCTGGTCGACGGCGATGATCTCCGGGTTGCGCAGAGTGTCGATCATCGACTGCGGCAGGGTGCGCGGGTCGGAGCCCATGACCAGGGGCGAGCCCATCACGGCCCACATGACGAGCTGGGTGGTGGACTCCTCCTCGGTCAGCTCGTACGAGCCGTCTTCGAGCTTGCGCATCGGGATGAGGTAGTCGGGGTCGTTGTAGCGCCCCGGTCCCTGTGCCTCGGGGTGCCAGGCGTTGGCGTCCATGTTGCGCAGGACGTTGGCCCACTGGCCGGTGGAGGGGGTGCCGAAGGCGACGTCGGTGCCGGTACGCCAGGAGTCACCGGTCGTCGGACCGTAGACGTAGGCGTTGTGCGCGTCCTGCTCGGGGGTGTGCGGCAGGCCCCAGTCGTCGGTCAGCGGGTTGCAGAGGTTGAGCAGCATCGGGCGGCCGGACTTGGCGACGGCGTCGCTGAACTCCTTGAAGGCGGGGCCCGGATCGAGCTTCGCGGTGATGCCGCAAAGGAAGTCGACCTTGATGGCGTCGATCTTCCAGCCGGCGAACTGCTTCGCGTCCTCGGTGTAGTGGCCGCGGCTGCCGAGCCCGCAGCTCTTGCCGCCGTCGTAGGTGCCCGCGTCGGTGTAGATGCCGGCCTTGAGTCCGCGCTCGTGCAGATAGGTCACCAGGGCCGGGATGCCGGACGGGAAGCGGCCGGGGTGGGCGGCGAGCCTGCCGTCGCTGTCGCGCGGGGTGTCGGCCTGCCAGCCGCCGTCGAGCCAGACGATGTCGTAGCCGCTGTCCCTGAGCCCGCTGCTGACGAGGTGGTCGGCGACCGACCTGACCTCCTGCTCGGTGGGGGCGCCGAGGCCGTAGTAGGTATTCCAGCCCATGTACGGCGTGGGGGCGAGCCCGCTGTCGTAGTACGTGGGGGCGCCCTGGTCCACGGTCTGGACGGCGGGCCGGTCCTTGGCCCTGGGCGCGTCCCGTACGCCGTCGGCCGCCTGGGCGGAGGGCACGGTCACCACCGCGAACAGCGCGGTGACGACGGCGGCCACCGTTGCCCGGTGCGAAGTCACTGATGTCTCCCGAAGGTTGGGGGTCACGACGAAGACTGTCGCCGTGCTCCCCGACCCTGTCAACGATTATTACTAATTAATCTAAACAAGTGGCTGGACGGGCCATCGATCTCGCGGGACCGGCCATCCGTCCGGATACCGATCACATAGGCTCGACCGCACCATGAAGAGCAACCACACATCCCTCGGTCCCAAGGCCGACAAAGAGACGGTGCGCCGGCACAATCTGAGCCTGGTGCTGCGCGCCGTGCGGGACGAGGGTGAGGCGACGAGGGCCGGTGTGGCCGCGCGGGTCGGACTGACCCGGGCCGCGGTGTCGTCGCTGGTCGAGCAGTTGCTGGACAGCGGATTCCTCTCCGAGTCCGGCAAGACGTTCAGCGGGCAGGCCGGCCGGCCCGGCACCGTACTGAAGGTGACTCGCTCCGGTCCGGCCGGTATCGGAGTCGAGATCAACATCGACTACGTGTCGGTGTGCGTGGTCGACCTGTCGGGCACCGACCGTGTGCGTCTGACCGAACACCTCGACAATCGCGGCGCCGCGCCCGCCGAAGTCCTGGCCCGCGGCGCCCGGATCGCCGCGCGCACCCTCGACTCGGCCGCCGAGCAGGACCTGTCGCCGGTCGGGGTGCAGCTCGCGCTGCCGGGTCTGGTCTCCGGGGGTACGGTCCGCCAGGCGCCCAACCTGGGCTGGAACCGGGTGCCCGCCGAGGAGTTGTTCGCGGCGGCGCTGGCCGAGTCGCAGCCGGCGGTGCCGCCGCTGCCGGTGCGCTCGGAGAACGAGGCGAATCTCGCGGCACTCGCCGAGCTGTGGTTCGGCGGTCTGGGCGGGATCCGCAGTTTCCTCTATCTGTCGGGCGAGATCGGCGTCGGCGGCGCGCTGGTGCTCGACGGTGAACTGCTGCGTGGCGCAAACGGGTTCGCCGGTGAGATCGGCCATGTGGTCGTCGACGCCGACGGGCCGCTGTGCCGGTGCGGCGCGCGGGGCTGTCTGGAGCAGTACGCCGGCCAGTCGGCGCTCCTGCGGGGCGCCGGGCTCGACGAGAACGCCGGAGTGCCGGGCGTCGCGGAGCTGGAGGCCCTGGCCAGGAGCGGCGACCCGCGCGCGATCGCCGCGATCGGCGACGCGGGGCGGATGCTGGGCCGGGTCCTGTCGGGCGCGGTGAATCTCTTCGACCCCGACGCGGTGGTGCTCGGCGGGATCTACCGCGGCCTGATGCCATGGCTGTCACCGCCCGCGGACGGCGAGTTGACCGACCGGGTGGTCTCCGGCCTGTGGCCGCACGACAGCGGCAGGCTACGCGCGTCATCCTCGGCGGGCGACGCGGCACGGGGCGCGGCGGCGCTGGTGGTCCGGGCGGTGCTGGCGGACCCGGTGGCGTACGCGGAACGCAGGAGCGCGTAGCGCGTACGGCGCGGGGGGCGCGGCTTTGGCGGGGCCCAACGCGCCGGTGCGGCGTGGGAGTTGGGTGCCAATGACCTCAAGGGCGGGCCGGTGCGGCCCCCGGCCGTCTCGGCCGTACGGTACGGAAGTCGGCCGTACGGAAGCCCGTGCCGTACGGAGTCGGCCGTACCGGCAGCGTCGGCCGCGTGGCGTTCGCGCACGCGGGGCGGGCC
>NZ_JBHUZM010000107.1:0-27888 GCF_042667665.1 Streptomyces sp. NPDC057307
CCCCGGGACTGGTCCCGGGGGCCGACAGTTGCACGGCGAACTACGAACTACGAACTACCGCAAAGCGAAGGTCGGCGAAGGTCAGTTGGAGTTGACCAGGTCGTGCGCCGGCACCTTCACCGTACGCGCGCCCGGCTTGCCGCCCAGGACGACCTTGCGCAGCGCGCTGTTGTTGGTGAGGCTCGTCTCCTTGAGACGGTTCTCGGGGTTGGCGAGCACCTGGATGTAGTAGGTGCCGTTCGCCAGGTTGGTGATGTCGAAGGACTGGCCGGGCAGGTCCTGCGTGTACGTGTCGCCGGAGCCCACGTCCAGCACCTCACGGACGGAGATCGAGTTCTCCTGGCCGCACGCGGTGGACAGGTCGGTGTTGCCCGGGTGCCAGTTGGCGTTCTTCACCGTGTAGTCGACGGCGTCGGTGTTCGCCAGGCAGAACGCCTCCTTACCGCTGCGCACCTGCTCCTGCTGGTCCGCCTTCAGCAGCCGGTAGCTGGCGAAGTCGGTGAAGTGCCAGTGCACGTGGCCCGGACGCGGGTCCCACTCCATGGTGCCGGTCGGGGTGTAGCCGATCTGCTTGCCGTCCGCGTCGTAGAAGTACTGGTAGGCGTCCATCAGCTTCGCGCCGGGCTTGCGGAAGCCGTCCACGACGAGCTGCGCGGGGCCCGCGTTCCAGACGTTGGCGCTGAAGGCGAGGTAGTCCTTGCCCTTGACGTCCTGGTCGCCGTCGCTGATCTGAATGCCGTAGGCCGGCAGCGAACGCAGGTCCGGCTTCGGCACGTCAGGGACGGACGCCTTGCCGGTCGGGCGCTTGGCGTTGGGCTCGGCGCCGGGGGCCTGGCGGGAGCCGTCCGTACGGCCGGGGCCGTCACCGACGGGCGCCACCGCGCTCCGCAGCGTGGACTTCTTCAGCGCCCACGGCAGGGCCGGCGGGGCCGGGATGAGCGGGCCGTGGCCCACGTTGTACGAGGGGATGGCGCCGCTCGTCGGGGCGGCGGGGGCCTTGGGGCGCATCGAACCGTGCCCGGCCATACCCTTCATGGCCGACATGTCGTGGCCGCTGTGGCCGGACGCCGCGCCCTTGTTGCGCATGCCGGCGCCCTCATCCTCCCAACTGCGCTCGACGACGGTCACCTTGATGATCTGCGGCTTGCTGGAGATGCCGAAGAGATCGCGGTACTTCTTGTTCACCGTCACCTTGGCGGTGTACTTGCCGGGGGCGAGCTTGACCGGTTCGGAGTCGAAACCGGCGTACGTGTTGGACGCCCAGCCCTTCTCGACGCCCCACACGGAGCCGAGGGTGAACGCGTTCGGCGAGCAGCCCTCGGGGTATTTCGACTTCGACGGCCCTTCCGGGTCGATCCGGCCGGCGGCGTTGTTCGGGCAGTACTTCTCGGCCCTGTTGAGCACGACCTTGCGGTTCGTGTCGGTGACGCTGATCTGCGCGAAGTCGGGCAGCCCCGAGAAGTCCTTCACCAGCCCGGCGGGAAGGGCCTTGCTGGTGGTCTTGTCGCCGTCGTGGATGATCTGCTTGGCGACGATCGGGTCCTTGTACGACTTGCGGGTCACCTTGAGTTCGAAGGGACCGCCCTCGGCCGTGAGGTAGGTGCCGAGGTCGAGGTAGACGCCCGGATCCTCCTTCCACGAGTCGAGTGTCAGCGAGTTGGTCGCGGCGATCAGGTCGAGCTTCGGCGTGGTCTGAGCCGAGGCGCTGTCGGGCGCCGCGGCGACGACGCCGGCGGTCACGGCGAGCGCCGCGGTGGCGGCCATCACCGAACGCCTGAGCCGGGCCTGGTGCGTTCTGGTCATCGTTCCTCGTTTTCCGAGTTCTCCGAATGCCTGCGTGGGCGGTGGACGAACAGCCGGCGCGAAGTGCGGAATCCTGTCGCGGAACTGTTTCCCAGGTACTGAGAGGCGGGGGAGGGTGCTGTGGGTTGTCTGTGAATCGGTGAGACCTGAATCGTTGGCCGAAAGTTGCCGTCGACTGCCGGATCCGGCCGTCTTTGTATCGCTCACGGCCGGCGCGCGGCTCAGTCCAGGTCGCGCTCGGGCGACGTCGCCCACCAGTGGACGAGCTGGTAGACCGTCTCGTACCCCAACTCGGTCCGCAGATTGGTCAGATGGACGTTGATGGTGCGCGAGCTGTAGCCGAGCGCCGTCGCGATCTGCTGCTGGTCCTGCCCCGAGACCAGCGCGCGCAGGATCGAGCGCTGGAGCTGCGTACTGACGGCGCTGCCCGCGGTGACCTCGCCGGGCCGCTCCGGGGCGTGCCACTCCTGTCCGAGGGTCCACTCCTGTTCGAAGCACTGGGCGAGATACGCGCACACGGCCGGGTCCCGGACCATCCACACGCCCGCGGAGTCCGGGCGGCCCTCCAGATGGTCGGAGAAGAAGGCGACCTTCCGGTCGAACAGGATCACGCGCATGAACGGCCTGGCGAGCGTGCGGAACGACCCCCCGAGCGGCGCCATGACGGCGACTCGTTCGCGTACGTCTGGATTGGTACGCGCGCTCACGTGGTACAGCGTGCGCAACGTGGCGCCGTTGGCCAGTGCCTTCTTGTCCCGGTCCAACGCCCTCGCGAGGACCCGCCGAGGGCGGATGCCGGGCTGCGCGGCGAGCATCTCGCGTGTCTCCTCGGCCACCTCGCCGATGTGGCGGTTGGCGGCGTCGATGCCCTCGATGTAGCGGGCGCCGGTCCGCAGCGCGTCGGCCGTCGAGGGCTGGTGCGAGCGGAGTTCGCCGAGCAGGGCCGGAATCTCGTTGAGGCGCTGGGCGGTGTGCAGCAGCTCACCCTGTACGGACGCGTGCAGGCGACGTTCCAGCCTGTCGAGACCGACGGGGGCGTAGCCGCCGAGCGGGTCGGCCATGACGGCGCCCAGCGCGAGGAGCGGGGCGAGTCCCGCCACGTCGCCCCGCACGGTCTCGCCGGCGACGAGGCGCGCGTAGACCGCCCGTGACTCGGGCGGCAGGGTGGAGTCGAGGTCGACCGCGTCCGCTCTCGGGTTGGTGGCCTTCGGCTTCGTTGCCTTCGGGGTGGTCGCCTTCGGGTTCGTCTCAGCCGTCATCGCATCTACGCACGCCTTCAAATCCCGGAACTTCCGACGTCCGAACAGCCATATTTCTTGATCCAGGCCGCAGGACGAGTCAGCCTACTTCTCACCGGCCGTTTGCGCTTCGGACGTCCAGATCCGGCTGACAGGCCCTCGGAGCGAGGACAGCCGAAGGCTGTGCTCAGGCGAGAGGGAGACAATGAACGTTCGGCTTCTGGGCTTGATCGAGCTGTCCGACGGCGGGCGCGTACTGCCACTGCCGTCCGCCCGTGCCCGCGCCCTCCTCGCGTCCCTGGCCTGGCAGCCACGCACCGTGGTCACCGACGCGGTGCTGCTGGAACGCATCTGGGGAAGCGACCTGCCGGACAATCCGCGGGACTCCCTCTACACGGCCGCGAAGCGGCTGCGCCGGGGCCTGGAGGTGGCCGGCTACGCCCACCGGCTGGTCCGGCTGCGCGGCGGCTATCTGCTCGACGTGAATCAGGCCGAGGTCGACGTCCACCGCTTCCGGTCCCAGGTCGTGCTGGCGCGGGACGCCGTACGCCGTGGCTTTCTGTACGAGGCGAACGAGGCGTTCGAGCCGGCGCTGAGCGGCTGGTCGGGTACGGCGCTGGCCGACGTCGACAGCGCCTGGGCGGCGCGGTGCCGCGAGAGCCTGGGCCGGGAGCGGCTGCTGGTGCAACTGGCCGCCGTCGAGGTCAAGGTACGGCTCGGGCGGCACAGCGAGGTGGTGCCCGAACTCTCCGAGCTGGCGGCCGAGCATCCGCTGGACGAGGGCGTCGCGGCGCTGCTGATGCTGGCGCTGCACCGCTGCGGTCTGCGGAGCGCGGCACTGGGCGTGTACGCCGAGGCACGCCGGCAGCTCGTCGGGGAGCTTGGGGTGGAGCCGGGGGACGCGCTGCGGCGGATGCAGCGGGAAGTGCTGGGTGAGAGCGGTGCCGCGGCGGTTGTCGCGGGCGGTGCCGTAGGTGGTGTGGCGAGGGGTGCCGTGGGCGGTGTGGCGAGCGGTAGCGGTGCCGTGGGCGGTGCCTCGGGAGGCGACGTGGCGGCGTGCGCCGATGTACGGGAGACGGCATCGACGCGGCTCCGGCTCGCCGGGTGATCCGGTGACCGTGAATCGGTGGCCGTGAACCGTTGACCGGGTGACCCGGTGGCCGGGCCCGCCTCTGCCCTTACTTCCGTCCGCCCTGCCCTTGGCCCTGTCCGCCCTGCCCGGTTTCCGGACCGGCCGTACGGTGCGGAGCCCGCGCACGCTGCCCGCCGGGTGGCTACCACGACAGACGGCGTGAACTCCCCCGAGTAGGGACTTCCGCACCTACGGCTCGGTCCTGCCGGGGCCGCCCCCGACCGTGTGGGACGCCGCCGCACGGACCGAACAGGCCACAGCCTGGTCCAGCCGTCGGTCCCGGTCCGGTCCCCGGTCGGTCGCCCGTCGGTCACCGGCACATCTGGCCGGGACCGACGGGCACCCGGGTGTCCGGGGACACGTACTAGCGCAGTCGCGCCGTCAGGCTGCGCCCGTGCGTCCGGTGGGTGTCGACGTCGACGCGGGTGCCGCCGAGGACCTTGCGGACGTGGACCCCGTCGTCGGACGACACCGCGCGCAGCCAACGGCCGCGCAGGGTCACCGAGACCGTGTCCCGCTCCGTCGTCGGGTCGGACACCGCGATCGAGACCGTGCCGTCGCGTGAGGTCCGCAGGAGTACCGACGCGGCGCCGTCGATCGACAGACGGTCGGCGCGGTGTGTGCCGGGCGTGAAGGTGTTGGCGGCGAGGAGGGACAGGCCGCGGTGTTCGACGGCCTGGACGCGGGTGGTGTTGGCGACGACCGACAGCGGGCCGCGACCGTGCCCGCGCCCGACGAGCCCGTACGCCCGCAACTGCCGCTCCGTGGCGTTCGGTACGAGCGCGTGGGCCGTCGACAGGCGCCGCGCGCCCGCCGGTTGGTCGACCGAGAGCGAGAACACCCGCTTGGTGACCGGGGTGTCGGGGTTGGACGTACGCACGAGGCGACGGCTCCTGGTGACGGTGTCGAGCGAGGCTGTCGGAAGGCCGCCCCTACCGTTGCCCCCGTCCCTGGCTCCGTCCCCGTCCCCGTCCAGGAAGACGTACCCGACCGACACCCCCTGCCCTGCGTCGGCGTACCGCAGCCAGGCCACCGGGCCCGGAGCCGTACCGCCGCCCGACCAGACCGCGCCGTCCCGCAGCCGCCCCGTGACCGTGACGGCGTCCGACGCTGCGGCGATCCTGCTGTCGAGCGTGGTCGTCACCGCGCGGCCCGCCGGGTCACCGACCCCGGCCGCCAGGACGACTATCTCGTCGTCGAACATGAACCACGACTTGGTGGCGGCGGCGTTCCGGTACGCGACGAAGTCCTCGGGCAGCTCGCCGGCCTGCTTCGCGGCGTACGCGACGTCGTCGCCGAGCACGAGTCCGACCGCGCCGTACGTGCCCAGCCGGGCACCCCCGGACAGGGTGTTGGTGCCGCGCGGGAAGTAGACGTAGGTGTTCTGCGACTCGGAGGACGAGGTGAAGCCGCGCGCCGGATTGTCGTACCAGGCCGTGCCGTACAGCTCGGGGACCGTCCGCCGGGTCTCCACGGGCGCGGTGACGCCGGCCAGCCGGTACGGCGACACGGTCGTGTAGTAGTCGACGCCGTACGCGAGCGTCTGGTCCTGGCCCGCGAGGTACAGATAGTGCGCGCCGTCGCCCTGGAACCACGGCATCAGGTTCTCGCCGCTCATGTACTCGTACTTGCTGATCCGGCTTGAGCTGCGCGCCAGCGCGAACGCGTAACCGGGCCGCCGGTGCACGGTCCTGTCCATCGCGTTGAACGCGGTGTGGCTCTCGGTGTCCCCGAGGTCGCGCGCCGGTACGGACGCGTCGGCGAGGATGTCGGCGTAGCGGGCGACGCTGACCGGCGAGACGAAGACGACCGGGTCGAGCGCGGCCTTCGACGTCTGGCGGACGAACTTCACGTACCCCTGGAGCGTTGTGGCGTCGGCGCCGGTCGCGTGTCCCGAGAGGTCGACGACGGCCTCGACGACGACGGCGACGTCCGTGTAGCCCGTCGCCGTCCGCGACACCCCGCGGCCCTTGACGACCTCCATCATCCAGCCCTCGAAGACGAGCGGGGCGAAGCCGTGGGCCACCCAGCCCTGCACGACCGCGACCAGGGCGGCGGTGTCGATGTAGTCGGTGCCTTCGAGGATCTTGACGGTCTGTACGGCGCGGGTGAGCAGGACCTTGCCGTACGAGCCGGTGTAGGCGACCGAGTCGTGCTGGATGAAGGAGCCGTCGGCGTAGAAGCCGTCGGTGACGCCGTGCTGGGGCTGGTAGGGATCGACCGTCGCGTACACGGTCAGCTGGTCGGCGACGGCCTTGGTGACGCGCGCGTCGTCGCCGGTGACGGTGCCCTGGAGGATCCGGTTGGTGGTGATGTCGGCGAGGTTGGCGCCGGTGTGGAAGCGCGAGTCGAGGTCGACGTCGCCGTCCTTGCCGTTGCGCAGATAGGCGTCCATCGAGGAGACGTACGTGGCGGTCAGACCGGGCCGGTACGCGGCGAGTTCCTCCTTTAGGAGGACGAGGGTCTTCGTCACGCTCGCGGAGATGCCGATCTCCCAGTTGAACCAGTTGCCGTAGTAGCCCTTGGACTGGTCGCCGTAGTAGGTGTCGTGGAGCAGCGCCAGGGCGTCGATGACACGGCGCTGGACGCTCACGTTCTCCCGGAGGTCCGAGGGGGCGGGGCCGGGGGCTCGGGTGGCGAGGGCTATCTCGTACAGGTACTGGTACGACGTGTTGAGGTTCGCGTCGCTCGTGCCGAGGGCGACGCCCTTGAACAGTTCCCCGGCGCCCGCGCCGTCCAGGGCGGCGAGGCGGGTGCGCGCCGTCGAGGTGAGCGCGGCGAGCTTGGCGGCGACCTCGGGGCGGGCGTTGGACTCGGCGGTGCCGGCGAAGATCGCGAGGGTGTTGGCGAGGAGCGCGGCGTGGTTGGCGCCGGGGTCGGCGGCGGATGCGGGGTCGGCGGCGGTCTTGGCGGCGCTCGCGGATGTGGGCCGTGCGGCGGCCTGGGCGCGCAGCGGCGCGGCCACGGCGAGCAGGGCGGACGCGGGCAACATCGTCAGCAGGGTGCGGCGCGAGAGCTGCAAGGGAGTGCTCCAAACTCGGCGAACTTGGCCAGAAAGCGCTTGCTGCAACGCCCCGCATCCAAACAACGGGGGTGATGCATGTCAATGAATCCGGGGCGAATCCGGAGCGAACCCGGATCGAATCCGGGGGCGTGACGCATGGGCCGTACGAGGGCGGGCGTTCGTTATGACATCGCTATACACGGCATGTATACGCAGTGTGTAGAGTGTCCGGCATGTCAATCGGTCACACCCTCCTCGGGCTCCTCGAATCCGGCCCTCAGCACGGCTACAACCTGAAACGCGCATTCGACGACTCCTTCGGCCACGATCGCCCCCTGCACTACGGACAGGTCTACTCGACCATGTCCCGGCTGCTGAAGAACGGTCTCGTCGAGGTCGACGGCATGGAGGCCGGCGGAGGGCCCGAGCGCAAGCGGTACGCGATCACCGAGGCCGGCATCACCGATGTCGGGCGCTGGCTCGCGCAGCCGGAGAAGCCGGAGCCGTATCTCCAGTCGACCCTCTATACGAAGGTCGTCATCTCGCTCCTCACCGGCCGCAGCGCCGCCGACCTGCTCGACACGCAGCGGGCCGAGCATCTGCGGCTGATGCGCGTCCTGACCGAGCGCAAGCGGGGCGGAGACCTCTCGGACCAGCTCATCTGCGATCACGCGCTGTTCCATCTGGAAGCCGATCTGCGCTGGCTGGAACTGACGGCCGCCCGACTGGGCAAGCTCGCCGAGGAAGTACGCCGATGACCCCCGCGCCCCGCACCCCCGCGCCCCGAACCCCCACATCCCAAACCCCCACGTCCCGAAGCGCCATGCCCCAAACCCCCGCGGCCCCCGAAGGCTCGCTGCTCACCGCGTACGACCTGCGCAAGACGTACGGCACCACCCCCGCCCTCGACGGCGCCTCGTTCTCGATCCACGCCGGCGAGGTCGTCGCCGTCATGGGCCCGTCGGGTTCCGGCAAGTCGACGCTGCTGCACTGTCTCGCCGGCATCGTGCCCGCCGACTCCGGGACCATTACGTACCAGGGCCGCGATCTCACCGAACTGTCCGACAGCGCGCGCAGCACACTGCGCCGTACGGACTTCGGCTTCGTCTTCCAGTTCGGTCAGCTCGTGCCCGAACTGACCTGTCTGGAGAACGTGGCGCTGCCACTGCGCCTGAGCGGCACCCGCCGTAAGGAGGCCGAGCGGATCGCGCTGGAGTGGATGGAGCGCCTGGAGGTCGCCGACGTACGGGCCCAGCGACCCGGTGAGGTCTCCGGCGGTCAGGGGCAGCGCATCGCCGTTGCCCGCTCCCTCGTCACCTCGCCCCGTGTGCTCTTCGCCGACGAGCCGACCGGCGCGCTCGACTCGCTCAACGGCGAGCGCGTGATGGAGCTGCTGACCGAAGCGGCGAGGTCGGCGGGAACGGCCGTCGTCCTGGTCACGCACGAGGTGCGGGTCGCCGCGTACTCCGACCGCGAGGTCGTCGTACGGGACGGCAGGACGCGCGACATGGACGCGTACGCCGGCGGTGGCGGTGGCGGAGGCGGCAGCCACGGCGGTGGCGGTGGCGGTGGCGGTCAAGGGGACAGCCACGGCGGTGGTCACGGGGGCGGCCACGGGGGCGGCCACGGCGGCAGCGTGGAGCACGCGGCATGACGCTCCTCGACCGGGAGGCACCCCCGCTCTCCCCGCCGCCCCCGCCCCGCCCCACCTCCGCCGCCCCCACCGGCGTGCGCGCCTGGGCGCGTGACCTCGCGCTCGGCATGCGCTTCGCCGTGTCGGGCGGGCGTGAGGGCTGGACCCGTACGGCGCTGACCGCCCTCGGTGTCGGCCTCGGCGTCGCGTTGCTCTTCGCCGCCGCCGCCGTACCGCAGCTCCTCGACGCGCGCGAGAGCCGCGGCCAGGCGCGCGAATCCCCGAAGGCCACCTCGCAGGCGGTCGACAAGGGCAGCACGGACACCACCTTCCTCTGGGCCGACGCGAGCACCGAGTACCGCGGTGACCCGGTGGGCGGCCGGCTGCTGCGCCAGGAAGGCGCGGACGCGCCGCCACCGCCGGGGGTCGCGAAGATCCCCGGCCCCGGCGAGATGGTCGTCTCGCCCGCCCTGCGCGATCTGCTCGGGTCGTCCGAAGGCGCGCTGCTGGCACAGCGGCTGGACGACCGGATCGTCGGCACGATCGGCGACGCGGGTCTGGTCGACCCCGGCGAACTGCGCTTCTACGCGGGCAGTTCGACGCTGCGCGTCGACGGCGTCGGCATCCGGTCGTCCGGCTACGGCCTCCAGGAGGACCGGGCGCCGTTCGACCCGCTGCTCGTGGTGCTGGTCATCCTGATGTGCGTCGTGCTGCTGGTGCCGGTCGCCATCTTCATCGCCACCGCCGTCCGCTTCGGCGGCGACCGCAGGGACCGCAGGCTGGCGGCGCTGCGCCTGGTGGGGGCGGACGTCAGGACGGTGCGGCGTATCGCGGCGGGGGAGGCCCTGTTCGGGACGGTGGCCGGGCTGGCCGTCGGTGCCGCACTCATCCTGATGCTGCGTCAGGTCGTCGGCCACGTAAGGCTCTGGGGGTACAGCTCCTTCCCGTCCGACGTGACCCCGGTGCCCATGCTGGTCCTGCTCATCGTGCTCGCGGTGCCGGTCGCCGCCGTGCTGGTCACCCAGGCCGCGCTCAGCTCGGTGGCCATCGAACCGCTCGGAGTCGTACGCGCCACCGGTCTGCGCGGACGAAGGCTCTGGTGGCGACTGCTGCTGCCGGTACTCGGCGTCGGCATTCTCGCGACCGTCGGGCGCGTGGACGTCATGTCGCAGTCGGTCGGTGAGATGCCCATCGTCGTCGGCGCCTCGTGTGTGCTGATCGGACTCGCCGGGCTGCTTCCCTGGCTCCTCGAAGCGGTCGTCTCGCGGCTGCGCGGCGGCCCGGTGCCCTGGCAACTGGCCATCCGCAGGCTTCAGTTGAGCAGTGGCGCGGCGGCGCGGGCGGTGAGCGGCATCACCGTCGCGGTGGCGGGCGCCATCGCACTCCAGATGATGTTCGGCGTCATGCAGAAGGACTTCCTCGAAATCACCGGGCAGGACACCGAGCGCGCCGACTTCTACGTCTCCAGCGACTACGGCGACTCCGTGCTCGCGGAGCGGATGATCCAGGACTTCCGCGACACGAAGGGTGTCGCCGAGGTCATCGGCACCGTCGAGGTCTATGTGGCCGCCACCGGCGATCCCACCGAGCAGGGCTGGCAGCCGATCACGACCCTCACGATGGGGACCTGCGCGACGCTGAGGGAGATCGCCGAACTGCCCACCTGCCGGGACGGGGACGCCTTCGTCGGGCACCTCGACGCCAGGGCGGCCAAGAAGGTCGGCGCGGCCGGGGTGAAGGAGCAGAACGACCGTACGGACGGGGCCGCCGTCCCCGGCCGGCCCATCGACCTGACCGGGAACTTCGGGGAGGGCAAGGGCGAGCCGCGGCTGTGGACGCTGCCCGAGTCGGCCCGTACGGTGACGGCCTTCCCCGATCCGATGGGCGACCTGCACGACGGCATCCTCGTCACGCCCGGCGCGCTGGGTTCCGTGAAACTGCCCGGGGCCACGGCCAGGGCCTCCATCAAGGTCGACCCGACGGTGCCGGACGCGGCCGAGTACGTACGCGGAACGGCGGCGGACATCGACCCGACGCTGCGGATCAACGCGCTCAAGAACCTGGAGCGCGACAAGCAGTACGACAGCGTGCAGAGCGGCCTCCAGATCGGCGGCGCCCTCACGATGATGCTGATCGCCGCCAGCCTGCTGGTCTCCCAGATCGAGCAACTGCGTGAGCGCAAGCGTCTGTTGTCCGTCCTGGTGGCCTTCGGTACGCGGCGCAGGACGCTGATCTGGTCGGTGCTGTGGCAGACGGCGGTGCCGGTGGTGCTGGGCACGGCCCTCGCGGTCGTCGGCGGGCTGGTGCTGGGCAAGTTCATGCTGGGCATCGTCGGGAAGTCGATCGGCGACTGGTGGGTCTTCGTGCCGTACGCGGCGGTGGGCGCGTCGGTGATCCTGCTGGTGACGCTGGCGAGCCTGCCACCGCTGTGGCGGATGATGCGAGCGGAGGGGCTGCGCACGGAGTAGCGGGCCCGACCGACCGGGCCGGGCCGGGCGGTCGGTGTGACCGGGCGGGCCGGATTGGCCGGGCCGGCCGCGGTCCGGGATCGCGCGGCCCGGGATCGCACAGCCGCACCGGTCGGTCCGGTGATTGTCCATCCGCTCCCTCGAAGCCTCACCAAATATTCATGAACGGGCTAATCCGCCAGCTTCCGGGTCGAGTTCGTACAACGCGACAACCCGATACCTCCTTGACACGTCTATTGGTCTAAGCCAACATCCGATTGGCCTGTACCAAGTTCAAAGGCGGTTCGCTGAGCCGGCCGCCGAGCGATGCGCCTTCGGAGGACCCGCATGGAGCCGAGCAGCCGGCCGAGCAGCCGTCACCAGCAACTGACGCGTCTCGCGGGGACGGTGCTCCAGCCCGGGTTCGTGGGCACGACCGTGCCCGACTGGGTACGCCGCAGAATCGCGGACGGCCTCACCTCCGTGGTCCTGTTCGGCCGGAACATCGTCGACCCCGAGCAGGTCGCACGCCTCACCGCCGAGCTACGCGCGGAGAACCGCGACCTGATCATCGCCATCGACGAGGAGGCCGGCGACGTCACCCGGCTCGAAGCCTGGACCGGCGCCTCCCGGCCCGGCAACCTCGCGCTCGGCGCCGTGGACGACGTGGATCTGACCGAGTCCGTCGCACGCGACATCGGACGCGAACTCCACGCCGCCGGTATCTCCCTCAACTACGCGCCCAGCGCCGACGTCAACTCCAATCCCCTCAACCCGGTCATCGGCGCCCGCTCCTTCGGCGCCCGTACGGACGTCGTCTCCCGGCACACCGCCGCCTGGGTCCGCGGACTCCAGTCGGCCGGCGTCGCCGCCTGCGCCAAGCACTTCCCCGGCCACGGCGACACCTCGGTCGACTCCCACCACGGCCTGCCGCAGGTCTCGGCGAGCGCCGAGGAGATCGCCGCCACCGCGCTGCCGCCGTTCGTCGCCGCCATGGAGGCGGGCGTACGCGTGGTGATGACCGCACACCTGCTCGCGCCCGCGTACGACCCCGAACTGCCGGCCACCCTGAGCCCCCGCATCCTGGTGGATCTGCTCCGCGGTGAGCTGGGCTTCGACGGTCTGGTGGTGACGGACGGCATCGAGATGAGCGCGGTCACCGCCCGCTACGGCATCGACGGGGCCACCGTACGGGCGGTCACGGGCGGCGCCGACGCGGTGTGCGTCGGCGGCGAGCACGCCGGCGAGGCCACCTTCGACCAGCTCACCGACGCGCTTGTCCAGGCTGTCCTCGACGGCACGCTGCCCGAGGCGCGGATCTGCGAAGCGGCCGCGCGGGTCGCGGAGTTCGCCGCCTGGTCCGGCAGCCGTACGCGCGCCGTGACCACCGACAGCGCCGCGTCCGACATCGGCCTCGTCGCCGCCCGGCGCGCGCTGCGCGTACAGACCGAGCAGGGCCGGGAGTCGGTGCTCCCGCTCGTCGGCGCGCCCCACGTGGTGGAGCTGTCGCCGACGATGAACCTGGCCGTCGACGGGCAGACCCCGTGGGGCGTGGCCGCTCCGCTGAGCGACCTGCTGCCCGGCACGACATCCGTACGGCTGACGGAGGCCGACCTGGCGGAGTCCGGCGCCCTGCCGGACCTGGTGGACCTGCTGGAGCGCAAGGTGCTCGACCCGGCGGCCGAGCGTTCGCTGGTCGTCGTCGTACGTGACGCGGCGCGGCACGGCTGGATGTCGGCGGCGATGACGCGGCTGCTGGGGAGCAGGCCCGACGCGGTGGTCGTGGAGATGGGCGTACCGAACGGCGCGGCGCCCGGCGCCGTCCACCTCGTCACCCACGGCGCGACGCGCGTCTCGGGGGTGGCGGCGGCGGAGTTCCTGGCGGGACGCCGCTGATGTCGTGAGCCGAGGGCGGGTGTTGAGGTCCCCGGAGTCCGGGGGACCCCAACACCCTTACCGCGGTGGTGCGTTGAGGCCGCGCGCTGTGCGGTCTGCGTAGCGTGTGCGGCCTGTGCGGCCCGTGCCGCCTACTCGGTCGCGTCCGGTACGAGGTTGTCGTACGGCTGCGTGATCACTTCCAGATAGTGACCGGCCGGATCGAGGAAATACACGCCTCGTCCGCCGTAGTTGTGGTTGATCTGTCCGGGCAGCTTGCCGTGCGGATCGCCGAAGAAATCGACTCCGGCGTCCTTGATCCGCCCGAAGATTCCGTCGAAATCCGCCTCGGGCACCAGGAAGGCGTAATGCTGCGGGGTGATGGACTCCTGACCGACGGTCGCGAAGTCGAGAGTCACGCCGTTGCCGGTGTCGACCGGAATGAAGGGGCCCCATTCGGTGCCGATCTCCAGATCCAGGATGTGCGCCAGAAATTCGGCGGAAGCCCGGTTGTCCCGGGAGTGAACGATCGTGTGATTCAGCTCTACTGACACAGTGGAATGCCTCCAGAGGCATCTCACGGGAACCTCCACGCTTCACCCAGTCGGTGACCAACGCGCGATGCCCACCCGGGATCGTAAACGCTCGGGAAGCGAGGCTCCACCCCTTTGTCCGGCCGATCGACCAAGCGGCCGCTCGGCTCCCACGGGGCCACCGCCTTGGCCCCCGGCCCCCGGCCTGCCCCCCCGCTCTCACTTGGCGTCCGAGTACCGCTCCACCGTCGCCGTCGTGAAGGGAAACCGCACCGGCGTCTCACCGAAGGCGATCCGGCCCGCCAGCTCCCCCGCCTCGCGGATCGCCACCGCCACGTCCGCCGCCTCCGCCAGCGGACAGTGCACGATCACCTCGTCGTGCTGGAAGAAGACCAGCTCGGCGCGCATGTTCGCGGTCGCGCTCCGCAGCGCCGCCAGCATCAGCAGAGCCCAGTCGGCGGCGCTGCCCTGCACCACGAAATTCCGCGTGAAGCGCCCGCGCGCACGGGCGTTCGACGACGCGTACCCCGGCGTGAACTCGCCCCCGCCGGACGGCACTTCGCCGGACGACGGGTCGTCGGCCTCCTGGGGGATGCCCGCCTCGCCGCCGTCCTCCGAACCGGCCGCCGGCGGACTTGTCCGGCCCAGCCAGGTCCGTACGAGCCTGCCCTCCTCGCCCGCCTTCGCCGCGTCGTCCACATACTCGACCGCCTTGGGGAACCGTCTTCGCAGGGCGGCCAGATTCTTCAGGCCGTCGCCGGACGTCTGGCCGTAGATCGCGCCCAGCAGCGCGAGCTTGGCCTGCCCGCGATCACCGGCGAACGCCCGGTCCGACAGCACCTTGTACAGATCGTCGTCATGCCCGGCGACCTCCATCAGCCCCCGGTCGCGGGAGATCGCGGCCAGCACCCGCGGCTCCATCTGGTCGGCGTCCGCCACCACCAGCCGCCATCCCTCGTCGGCGACGACCGCTCCCCGTATGACACGCGGGATCTGCAACGCGCCGCCGCCGTTGGTCGTCCAGCGGCCGGAGACCGTACCGCCCGGCAGATACTCCGGACGGAAGCGGCCGTCCCGCACCCAGTCCTGGAGCCAGCTCCAGCCGTGCGCCGTCCAGATGCGGTACAGCTTCTTGTACTCGATCAGCGGAGCCACCGCCGGATGGTCGATCTCCTCCAGCTCCCACCGCCGCGTCGACTTCACCTTGACCCCGGCCCGGGTGAACGCCCTGATCACGTCCGCCGGCAGATCGGGCCGTACGCGCCGCCCGAACGCCTCGGAGACCTGATCGGCCAGCTCCGCCAGCCGCCGCGGCTCGCCCCCGCCCGCGTACCGCTCGCCCAGCAACTCGTCCAGCAGCTCACGGTGCACATCCGCCCGCCACGGCAGACCCGCGCCGTGCATCTCGGCGGCCACCAGCATCCCCGCCGACTCCGAGGCCGTCAGCAGCCGCATCCGGGCCGGATGCGCCGCCGCGTCGTGCCTTCGCTGCTGCTCCGCGTACACCTCCAGCAGCCCGTCGAAGGGCACCTCCGCGCCCGCCCGCGGCTCGAAGAGCGAGGACTGCGAACCCGGCTCGGCGGCACGCTGCGGCGGATCCGCCGGTACGGGCCCACGCCGCAGCCGCGCCCAGGCGGCTGCCGCCGACCTGGGCTCACCGAGCCGGCCCTCGTGGCCGAGGAGCAGCAGCTCCGCCGCCTCGATGTCGTAACACCGCTCCACCCGCACCCCGGCGTCCAGCAGCCGGGGCGCCAGCTCGGCCGTGGACCGCCACACCCACCGCGTCACCTCGGGGAGCCGCGCCCTGACCGCCTCGACGAGATCGGGCTCACGCACCACGGGACCGGCGGGGCGCGCGTCAGCGCCCAACGGCGCGAGCCACGCGCCGCCGCCCTCCGCCGGGGCCAGAGCCCACCGTCCGCTCATGAATCCGAGTCTCCCAGCAGGGTCTGACAACGGGCCGCCGCGGCACCGACCGGGGCGAACCGGCCTCGCCGGAACAGACCCGGGCGGAACATTCGAGAGGCGGACGGGGCTGTGCACAGAGACCATCGAATGACGCGCACAACACGGCTCACACAGCAGGGCTACACAGCAGGGCTACAAAGCACGGCCACACAGCACGGCTGCACGACATGGCTCACTCGACATGACTCACTCCGACCACATCGACATCGCTCCACGGAGTTCTACGTTCTACGGAGGCTGACATGCAGGCGATCGTTTTCGAGGAGTACGGCGGTCCTGAGGTGCTTCAGCTCACGGACATCGAGCAGCCGCAACCGGCGCCGGGACAGATCCGCGCGTCCGTCCGGGCGGCGGGGGTCAACCCGGCGGACTGGAAGATCCGTAAGGGCTGGATGGCGGAGGTCTTCCCGACGGAGTTCCCCGCCGTCCCCGGCAGCGAGTTCTCGGGGGTCGTGGACGCCGTCGGCGACGGTGTCATCGGACTCTCCGTAGGAGACGAGGTCCTCGGCTGGTCCGTCGGCGGCGCCTACGCGCAGTACACGCTGGCCACCGTCGTCGTACCCAAGCCGGCCGGGCTGAGCTGGGACGTGGCGGCGGCGCTGCCGGTCGCGGGCGAGACGGCCCGGCGGGTGCTGGACGACCTGGCCATCAAGGAGGGGGAGACCCTACTGGTGCACGGCGCGGCCGGATCGGTCGGCTCGATGGCGGTCCAGCTCGCCGCGGCGCGCGGCGCGACGGTCGTCGGCACCGCCTCCCCGGCCAACCACGACTACGTACGGCTGCTGGGCGCCACCCCGGTGACGTACGGCGACGGGCTGGTCGAGCGTGTCCGCGCCGCCGCGCCCCAGGGAGTGGACGCGGTCTTCGACACCGCGGGCAAGGGCGCGCTGCCGGACTCGATCACCCTGCGCGGCGGTACGGCCGACCGGATCATCACGATCGCCGACCCGACGGCCGCCGAGCACGGGGTGCCGTTCTCCTCGGGCGGCTCGACCCCGGAGGAGAGCCGCGCGGGCCTCACCGAGCAGGCCCGACTGGCGGCGGACGGCACACTGCGCGTCCTGGTTGCGCAGACGTACCCCCTGGCCGAGGGGGCCGAGGCCCAGTCGGCGAGCGAGTCGGGTCACACGCGCGGCAAGCTGATCATCAAGCCATGACCTGACGGCGGCCCCACTGGGGCGGGACAGGGCGGGCGGGACGTCAGGGGACGTGCGGGACGCGTCGGGGCAGAGCGGGACGCGGTAGGGCCGGACCCGGGGACGGGTGGTGTCGGTGTCGGGGATCTGTCAGCTCCCTGTCGGTCGCCGCTGCGAGCCTTGGAGCCGTCGGACGGGTGAAGGCGGCGCGCGTGAGCGCTCCGCCGCCATCCGCCTCCGACGAATCCAGCCGGCCGGTCGGCCGGCCGCCCCGAGCGCGAGGAGCCCGCACTCATGTCTTCCCGACCCGGCACCCAGCGATGGGACGTCCACCGGCTGCCCCCCGCCCGGGGCAAGACCTTCCTGGTCACCGGCGGCAACGCGGGCATCGGCTACTTCGTCGCGGAGCAGCTCGCCGGCACCGGAGCCACGGTCGTGCTCGGCAGCCGTAGTCCCGAGAAGGCGGCAGCCGCGAAGGACTCGATCCGCTCCCGCGTCCCGGGCGCCGACATCCGCCACCTTCGGCTGGACCTCGCCGACCTGCCGTCCCTCAAGACCTCGGTGGACACCCTGGAACTCGACCGCCTCGACGCGGTCGTCCACAACGCCGGGGTGGCGCTCGACGACCCCCCGCGCCGTGAGACCGAGGGCGGCGACGAGCTGATGTTCGGGACCAATCACCTCGGCCACTTCGTGCTGACCCAGTGGCTGGCGCCCTTGCTGTCCGCCGCGCCGGCGGGGCGCGTCGTGACGGTCGGCAGTTTCGCGGCGAAGTCCGAGCGGCTGGACCTGGCCGATCTCCAGTCCACCGAGGACTACCGTCCCAAGCGCACCTACGGCCGGTCGAAGCTCGCCCAGATGTACTTCGGCCTCGAACTCGACCGCCGTCTGCGCGCCGCGAACAGCACGGTGCTCAGCGTGCTGGCCCACCCCGGAGGCGCGCTGGACTCCCTCACCCCGTCCCGGCCGCCGGTCCACGTGCGCACCGCCGGTGAACGCCTGCGCTCTCTGCCCGCCGGTCTCCTCATCCAGGGCAAGGAGGCCGGCGCGTGGCCCGCCGTGCGGGCCGTCCTCGACCCGGAGGTGGGCGGAGGGCAGCTCTGGGGGCCGCGCGTCTTCGGCCTGCGCGGCCGGCCACGCACCGAGGTCGTCCGTGCCCACCTGGCCGACACCGCCGTGGCGGCGCGTCTGTGGGACGCCAGTTGCGAGCTGACCGGCGCCGACCCCGCCCTCGGATTCGGCCCCGGCCCCGCCCTCCGGTAGTCGGCGGGAGCCCCCTACTCCAGTTTGCGCACGACCCGCGCCGGATTGCCGACCGCCAGGACCCCGGCCGGCAGGTCCTTCGTCACCACGGCTCCCGCGCCGACCACCGTGTTCTCGCCGATCGTCACGCCTGGACAGACGATCACCCCGGCGCCGAGCCAGACGTTGTCGCCGATGGTCACGGGTGACGCCCGCTCGAAGCCCGCCCGGCGGCGCTCGGTGTCGAGTTCATGGGTGGGCGTGAGCAGTTGGACGTTCGGGCCGATCTGGACGTCGGAGCCGACGGTGATCGGCGCGCAGTCGAGGAAGACCGCGCCGAAGTTGATGAACGTACGGGCACCGATGCTGATGTATGTGCCGAAGTCGCAGCTGAACGGGGGCCGGATCCGTACGTCCTCGGCCACCGAACCCAGCAGCTCACCCAGGATCCGCGTCCGCCCGTCCGCGTCGGGCAGCCCGTCCCCGGCCGTCCCGTTGTACGCGGAGCACAGGTCGGCCCGCCGCCGGGACTCGGCCTCAAGCTCCTCGTCGTCCGGCAGATACCACTCGCCGGCCAGCATCAGCGTCTTGTTGTCGCCCATGTGCGTGCGTGTCCTCTCGTCGGGAGTTCCACCACGGTAGGTCGGAGCGCCGGATCGTGGGAGGGAACCCCCTGACCCTGTGGACAGACGGGCGACCGTGCAGGTCGCGCAGTAGTTCGATATGCACAGCCTGTGGATAACTCGTCTTCTGGGACCATGGACGTCGGCCCGTCGGCCCGTCGGCCCGTCGTCGCGACGGCCGGGGGCGGGGGCGGGGCGATCACAGGAACAAGGGGAGACAGAACCATGCCAGGTGCGCCAGGTGCGCCAGGCGAGTCGGACGCGGTCGGCGGCACGGTCGACGGCGCCTTCGCCGTCGCGCTCTACGCCGACTCGGCGGCGGACGGCGGCAGGGGCCTGGACACCGGCGCCTCGCTGCTCGCCGCCGACCCGGCCGCCGACATCGAACTGCGCCGACGGGGCGAGCGGTTCCTGCGCCGCGCCTGGGAGCGCGGCTGGCAGCCCGCCGACGTCGTACGGCTCGTGAGCCGCGACCTCGACGAGCCGCACATGCGGCTCGTCGGTGAGCTGATCACCGCGGAGGCCGTCCGGTACGAACGGGTGGCCCCGCGCTGGGGTGCCCAGCTCGCGGAGATCGCGGCGGACCTCGAAGCCGACCGCAAGGCCGGGGTGCCGCCCCGGTCCGCCGACCGCTTCTCGTACGCGACCACCACGCTGGAGCTGTACCGGCTGCTGATCAGGCTCCCGGCGATCGAGGCCGTGGGGCCGGTGCCGGGCACGCCCGTCCATGTCCCAGCGGCCGACGGGGAACCGCGCATGCTCACCCGGATCCGCGCCCTGCTGGCCAAGGCCGAGGGCACCGACTTCCCGGAGGAGGCCGAGGCGCTGAGCGCCAAGGCGCAGGAGCTGATGGCCCGGCACAGCATCGACGAGGCGCTGCTCGCCGACCGCGCGCACCGCGGCGACGTACCGGCCGCCTGCCGGATCGGGGTGGACGCGCCGTACGAGACGGCGAAGGCGATCCTGCTCGACGCCGTCGCGTCCGCCAACCGTTGCCAGTCGGTGTGGAACAGCGGGTTCGGTTTCTCCACCGTGGTCGGTTTTGAGCCGGATCTGGAGGTGGTGGAGCTGCTGCACACGTCGCTGCTCGTGCAGGGGACTGCGGCGATGACCCGCGCGGAGGCCGCCCAGCGGGCGTCGGGCCGCAAACGGACGAAGACCTTCCGGCAGTCGTTCCTCATGGCGTACGCCCACCGGATCGGCGAACGGCTCGCGGCCACCGCCGAACAGGTCACGGCCGACGCCGCAGAAGCCGAGGCCGCCGGCGCCGATGCCCCCGCCCTGACGGACGGCGGCGGAGGGCGGTTGCTGCCCGTCCTGGCCGCACGGGACATGGCGGTCACCGACCGCGCGGAGCGGATGTTCCCCGAAACGGTACGGACGAGGGTGCGCGGTGTGACCGACGGCGAAGGCTGGGCGCACGGTACGGCGGCGGCGGACCGGGCCCGCGTCACCTCCTCATAAAGAGGGCGCCGAGTTCAGGTAACCCGGCGCCCTTATAAAGAGAAAGCGGTCTCCGTCACGGCACCGGAATGTCCGTCGGCAACCCCTCGGGCAGTTTGCCGGGCTCCGTCTTGGTGAGGCTGTCCTTCGTGCCGCCCTGCCACGAAAGCACCAGTGTCTTCCCGTCGTTGGAGTCGATCGACCCCATCGTGCGGTCGGTGTTCCCGTCGGCGCACTTGAGCGACAGCATCGGCTCGCCGCCCATGTCCTGGACGTCGCCCTGGCAGATGTGCTCGTCGGCGATGAGCGCGACCTTGCCCTCCTTGACGGACAGCGCGACCGCCTTGCCCTCCGTCATCCCCGCCCAACTGCCTTCGAGGCTGTCGGCGGTGGAGCCGGCGTCCGGGCTGGCTTCGTCGGTACCGCCGGCCGGCTCGCTCGGGGCGGGTGCGCTGGTGCCCTTGTCCTTGCCGGAGTCGTCACCGCTGTCACTGCCGCCGCAGCCGGTGAGCGTGAGCGCGACGACGAGTCCCGCCGCGGCGACACCGCTTCGTACGAGCTGGTGCATGTATCCGTCCCCCTTCAGTTCCACGACCGCGCCAAGCTACCAGGACGGTCGCCGAGAACTGCGGCGGCGAGTTCCGGACGAGTACCGGAAACACCGGCACCGAAAGGGCTTTCCGTTCGTCTCAATGAATGGGTCATACGTTCGCAAGCCTGTAGTCAAGAGAACACCCCCCGTGCACGTGCATCTGCTCATGCATTGGCATGTGAACACAGCTATGATCCGAGCTAGTTGACACCTGCACCATGCAACTCGGGGAGCGTCCTGTGCACCACGCGTACAACGGCATGGCGGCCACCGAGCTTCACGGAGTCGTCTGGCAGAAGAGCAGGCACAGCAATTCGCAGGGCTCATGCGTCGAGTTCGCCAAACTGCCCGGCGGGGGTGTGGCGGTACGGAATTCACGCCACCCCGAAGGACCCGCCCTCGTGTACACCCGGGCCGAGATCGTGGCCATGCTGGCGGGTGTGAAGGACGGGGAATTCGATCATCTGACGGCCTGAGACCAAGTCCTCACGCCGCCCGTCGTCATTCGGTCCGCAGCCGGAACAGCGCCCAGACCACCTTGCCGTGCAGCGAGCCGGCGAGCGGATGCCAGCCCCACGTGTCGCTGAACGAGTCCACCAGGAACAGCCCTCTGCCGGACTCCGCGGCGAAATCCTCGTCCGACTCGCGCGCGGTGGGACCCGCGTAGCTGGGATCGCGCACCGCGCACACCAACCGGGTCGTCCAGCGCATCAGATGCAGCCGTACGGGCGGTTCCTGCGGCTCGCGCGGTGTGTCCGAAGGGAGGGCGTGGCGCAGCGCGTTGGTGACGAGTTCGGAGACGACCAGCGCGACATCGTCGAACCGGTCGTCAAGTTCCCACTGACAGAGCGTCGTCCGGGTGAACTGCCTTGCGCCGCGCACCGCTTCGTAGCGGGCGGGCAGCGCGCACGACGCGGAGCTGGAGACGGCTGCGGGATCGATCGGCGGAAGCCCCTGCCTTAACGGCTCGAGCACGGTCGATCCATTCGTCCCCATGCGAGGCACTCCCCGGGATTCGCGGCCGTAGCGATACTGCGGTGGTACAGCGTCACAACACGTCAAACACGAACGAGCACGCAGGTGCGGCGAGGACCATGGTTCCCAATGCGCAGGGCAGATGCAAGGGCAGATGCACGTGCACGTGACCGACTTGTCCATGGATACGACGTTCTGGATTATTTCTTCTCTCGACCACTTTCTCGCTCTTCCCAAAGGCTTCTCATTTCTGTAATCGAATGAGTACGGGCTGATGCGTTTGATGGCACAATCCGGCTCTCAGGGTTCGGGGGTACTCCGAGGGTGTCGTGGGATAAATAGTGGGAGATGGACCGTATGGGGAGGGTTGGAGACGTGACCGCAGTGGAACCGGGCGGATCCGTGGTGCGGCGCATACTGCTGGGCTCGCAGCTGAGAAGGCTGCGTGAGTCGCGCGGCATCACGCGCGAGGCGGCCGGTTACTCGATCCGCGCGTCCGAGTCCAAGATCAGCCGTATGGAGTTGGGGCGGGTGAGTTTCAAGTCCAGGGACATCGAGGACCTGTTGACGCTCTACGGAGTCGCCGACGAGATGGAGCGAGGGTCCCTGATCGGTCTCGCCCGTGAGGCCAACGTCGCCGGCTGGTGGCAGAGCTTCGGTGACGTACTGCCCGGCTGGTTCCAGACGTACATCGGACTCGAAGGCGCCGCCTCACTGATCCGTATCTACGAAGTCCAGTTCGTGCACGGTCTGTTGCAGACCGAGGCGTACGCCCACGCGGTCGTCAAGCGCGGCATCCCCAACGCCCCCCAGGCGGAGATAGACCGCCGCGTCGCGCTGCGCCAGGAGCGACAGAAGGTGCTCGTCTCCGAGCGCGCCCCGCGCTTCCACGCGGTGCTGGACGAGGCCGCGCTGCGCCGCCCGTACGGCGACCGGTCCGTGATGCGCGGCCAGTTGGCCCATCTCATCGAGGTCTCCGAGCATCCGACGGTCACGCTCCAGGTGATGCCCTTCAGCTTCGGCGGGCACGCGGGCGAGAGCGGCGCCTTCACGATGCTGCGCTTCCCCGAGTCGGACCTCTCCGACCTCGTCTACCTGGAACAGCTCACGAGCGCGCTGTATCTCGACAAACGGGAGGAAGTCACCCAGTACGAGCGGGTGATGACCCGGCTGCACGAGGACAGCCTCGGGCCGGCCGAGAGCCGTGATCTGCTGAGAGGCCTGCTGCAACTCTCCTGAACGAGCGAGCTTGACCACGAAAGACCACGAGCGACCGTGAATGACCGCGCTCGATCGAGGCCGTACGACCGCGCGGGCGACGATATTCGGACGTTCTTGAAGCCCCTTGACTCTGATGCGGCGTAAGTATGATGACGTGACATCAGTTTTCCGGTTCTGAGGTTAGGGATCACATGTCCTTCTTCGCCGAACTCGACCAGCAGTACATCGACGGCGAGTGGCGGCCCGGCAGTGGCTCGTGGGACATCATCGATTTCAACCCCTATAACGGCGAGAAGCTGGCGTCGATCGCGGTGGCGACAGCCGACGAGGTGGACCAGGCGTACCGGGCCGCCGAGCGGGCGCAGACGACCTGGGCGGAGACCAACCCGTACGCCAGGAGGCGGGTCTTCGAGCGCGCGCTGCGCGTCGTCGAGGACCGCGAGGAGGAGATCACCGAGGCGATCATCGCCGAACTCGGCGGTACGCGCCTGAAAGCGGCGTTCGAGCTACGCCTCGCCAAGGAACTCCTGCGCGAGGCCGTACAGCTCACGCTGCGCCCCGAAGGCCGGATACTCCCCTCGCCCGTGGACGGCACGGAGAACCGGGTCCACCGTGCGCCCGTCGGCGTGGTCGGTGTCATCAGCCCCTTCAACTTCCCCTTCCTGCTGTCGCTCAAGTCGGTCGCCCCGGCGCTGGCACTCGGCAACGCCGTCGTACTGAAGCCGCACCAGAACACGCCGATCTGCGGCGGATCCCTGGTGGCCAAGGTGTTCGAGGACGCGGGCCTGCCCGCCGGGCTGCTGAACGTCGTCATCACCGACATCGCCGAGATCGACGACGCGCTGATCGAGCATCCGATACCGAAGGTCATCTCCTTCTCCGGCTCCGACCGGGTGGGACAGCACGTCGCCGTCGTCTGCGCCAAGAACTTCAAGCGCTCCGTGCTCGATCTCGGTGGGAACAGCGCGCTGATCGTGCTCGCGGACGCCGATGTCGACTACGCGGTCCAGGCCGCGGTCTTCAGCCGGTACGCGTACCAGGGCCCCGTCTGTATGGCGGCGAACCGCATCCTGCTGGACCGCGCGGTCGAGCAGGAGTTCACCGAGAAGTTCGTCGCCAAGGTCAGGACGCTGGCCGTCGGCGACCCGGCCGACCCGAAGACGGTCATCGGCCCGCTCATCAGCTCCCAGCAGGCCGACGCCGTCGGCGCGCTGGTCGACGAGACCGTCGAGGCGGGCGCGACCGCACTGGTGCACGGCAGGGTCGACGGCAATCTCGTCTCCCCGACCGTGCTGACCGGCCTGGCCGCCGACTCGCCCGTCCTGGCCCAGGAGATACTCGGCCCGGTCGCGATCCTGCTGCCGTTCGACAGCGTGGACGAGGCGGTCAGGATCGCCAACGACACCCGGTGCGCGCTCAGCGCCTCCATCCACACCGGCGATGTCGAGCGGGGCGTACGGGTCGCGCGGCGGATCGACACCGGTGTGATCCACATCAACGACGGCACCGGCCACGACGAGCCGATCGTCCCGTTCGGCGGTGAGAACCACTCCGGGGCCGAGTGGCTGAACGCCGAGTCGATGGTCGACGCCTTCACGACCCAGAAGTGGATCTCGGTGCAGCACGGGCGCTCCAGCTTCCCGTTCTGAGCCTGAGGTGGTCCGGAGCTACTCGTTCCCCGCCGGGCTGTCCGGTCCGTCCGTGAGTGATTCCAGCAGTTCGGCGGCCCGTCCCGTGTCGTCGCTCACCTCCGTGCGCTCCGCCGGCGTCAAACCGACGGCGGAGGCCCTGTCGAGCAGGCCACGTGCCTCCTCGATGTCGTTCAGACGCTGCGCGACGTCGGCGCGCAGCACGAGCAGCCGGTAGAGCTGCACGGCGGTCGGCGACGCGCCCTCCTTACCGAGGCCGCCGTCGCTCGCCTCGGCGTCCCTGAGGGCGCGGTCGAGGACCTTCACGGCGGCCCCCAGGTCCTCCTTCGAGTCCGCGAAGGCCACCGCCAGATGCAGGGCGCGCGCGTACGGCTCCTTCGGAGGGGGCTGGTGGTGCCCGTCACTGTCGGTGTCGTTGGGCTGTCCGATCCGGATGGTGTTGCCGCCCGGATCCGTCATGAGGAACTGCCGCACGCCGTACGACATTTCCTTGACCGGCCCGATCCGGGGCAGCCCGCGGGTCGGGATCTTCCCGTACGCCGCCTTGAGCCCGGCACGGAAGGCGGAGTGCATCCCGTCGACGTCGTCGGTCAGCACGTAGCAGCCGCTGAACGACACGCTGGGCTCGTACTTCTTCATGCCGAAGAACTGCAGTTCCACGTCACCGCGCTCGACGACCGCGTAGGCGTAGGGACTCTTCTGTATGAAGGTGATCTCGAAGCCGAGTGCCGAGTAGAAGTCGACTACGGGTTGGATGGTCTGACACGGGAGGAGCGGGATGGTCTTCTCTGTCATGTCGAGTAGTCTAGTCAAAGTTGAATAGAAGGGTACGGCGATGTCAGCGATCCGGCTGCTGGTGCTCGGCGCGGTGCGCCAGCACGGCCGCGCGCACGGCTATCAGATCCGCAACGACCTGGAGTTCTGGGGCGCGCACGAGTGGTCGAACGCCAAGCCCGGCTCGATCTACCACGCGCTGAAGCAGATGGCGAAGCAGGGCGAGCTGCTGGCGCACGAGGTCGCGCCGAGCACGGCGGGCGGCCCGCCTCGTACGGAGTACGAGCTGACGGAGGCCGGGACCGCGGAGTACTTCCGGCTGCTGCGTGAATCCCTGGTCGCCTACGACCAGAAGACGGACGTGCTGTCGGCCGGAGTCGGCTTCATCGTCGACCTGCCGCGCGCCGAGGCGGTCGAGCTGCTGAAGGAGCGCGTGCGGGCGATCGAGGGCTGGCGGTCTTCGGTGACCGAGCACTACGTGCCCGAGGACGGCCCGGAACAGCTCGGGCACATCGGCGAGATCATGAATCTGTGGATCAGTCAGGCCGACTCCGGGGCGGAGTGGACGCGCGGGCTCATCGAGCGCATCGAGGCCGGCGCGCATGTCTTCTCCGGCGAAGGGGACCCCTTCGTCGGGGTGCTCGCCAAGGGTGAGGAGAACCCGTACGCGACGGGCGTCCCCGCCGAGGGCGACGACGACTGACGAAGGCTGACGGCGGCCGGCGGCGGCCGATTCGGTGGGGGAATCTCCACTAATCAAGTTTGATTAATCTCCTCTCCTGGGTTACCTTTCCGCCTGTAGTCAAGTTTGACTACAAGGTGGAGGGGCTGGAGGCGAAGGCATTGACCGACGTGACGGACGTGATCGTCATGGAAGGCGTACGCAAGCGGTACGGCGAGAAGGCGGCGCTCGACGGGCTCGACCTGGTGGTGGCGGGCGGCACCGTGCACGGGGTCCTCGGGCCGAACGGAGCGGGCAAGACAACGGCCGTACGGGTGCTGGCCACGCTGCTGCGGCACGACGAGGGCGTGGTGCGGGTCGCGGGGCACGACATCCGTACGGAGGCGCGGGAGGTACGCCGGCGGATCGGGCTGCTCGGGCAGCACGCGGCGGTGGACGAGGAACTGAGCGGGCGGCAGAACCTGGACATGTTCGGGCGGCTCCACCACCTCGGCGCCCGGCGGGCCGCGTCGCGTGCCGAGGAACTGCTGGAGCGCTTCGGGCTCGCCGACACCGGGCGCAAGGCGATCAAGCAGTACAGCGGGGGGATGCGGCGCCGCCTGGACCTGGCGGCCTCGCTGATCACCGACCCGGCGGTGCTCTTCCTTGACGAGCCGACGACCGGACTCGACCCGCGCGGGCGGGCCGAGGTGTGGGCCGCCGTGCGCTCGCTGGTCGGCGGAGGCACGACCGTGCTGCTGACCACGCAGTATCTGGAGGAGGCGGACCAACTGGCGGACCGGATCTCGGTCGTCGACAACGGACGCGTGATCGCCGAGGGCACGGCGGACCAGCTGAAGGCGAAGGCCGGCGGCGACCGGATCGACATCGTGGTGCGGGACGCGGCGCAACTGGCCGCGGCGGTAGGGCTGTTCGGGGACGAGGCGACGGTGGACGAGGACCGCCGGCTGATCGGCGTGCCCGCCGCGGACCGGATGGCCGCGCTGACCAGGGCCGTACAAGTGCTGGAGGCCGCCGGGATCGAGGCGGAGGACGTCGTGGTGCGCAGGCCGACGCTGGACGAGGCGTTTCTGCAGCTGACGGACCGTACGAAGGAGGCCGTATGACGACGACGAACACCTGGGTGCTCACCGACAGCTGGACGATGACGCGGCGTGAACTGGCCCGCTGGCAGCGGCAGCCGGTCCAGGTGGTCGTCGGGTTGCTCTTCCCGGTGCTGCTGTTGCTGATGTTCGGCTACCTGATGGGGGCGGGGAGGGGCGTCGAGGGCGAGTACATCGGCTTCCTCGTCCCCGGAATGCTCGCGCTGACCATGGTCTTCGGGCTTGAGAGCACGATGCTGGCCGTCACCCAGGATCTCGGCAAGGGGGTCATCGACCGGTTCCGCTCCATGCCGATGGCGTCCTCGGCGGTGCTGGTGGGCCGGAGCGTCGCGGACATGTTCCAGTCGGCGCTGAGCCTGGTGGTGATGATCGGGGTCGGGTTCGCGCTCGGCTGGCGCTGGCACGGCGGATTCGCGGCGCTGCTGGGGGCGGTGGGGCTGCTGCTTCTGCTGCGGTTCGCGATGCTGTGGCTCGGCATCCAGCTGGCGATGGTGGCCGGCAAGCCGGAGATGGTGCAGGCGGTGCAGATCCTCGTCTGGCCGATCGGTTTCTTCTCCAACGCCTTCGCCACACCCGAGTCCATGCCGGGCTGGCTGGGGGCCGCGGTCGAGTGGAACCCGCTGTCGGCGACGGCGGCCGCGGTACGTGATCTGTCCGGCGTACCGGGGCAGTTGAGCGGCTCGTGGGCGGCCGAGCACGCGTATCTGCTGGCGGTGGCGTGGCCGGTGGTGCTGATCGCGCTGTTCTTCCCGCTCGCGGTCGGGCGCTTCCGCAGGCTCAGCCACTGACCGTTCGGCGGTCGGCCGGCGTCCGGA
>NZ_JBHUZM010000108.1:0-26849 GCF_042667665.1 Streptomyces sp. NPDC057307
CGCCCGGAGATCCGGGCGTGCCCCTCTCGTCATGTGCGGCCGGCCGCGTCAGTTGTGGCCGAAACGCTTCTCACGGCCCTTGTGGGGGACGTCGGACGGCGTGACGCGCTCCTGTATCTGCTCGGCCCTGGTCTCCGTCGAGGAGGACGAGGACTGCTCGTTGCCACGCTCGGCGGCCGAACGGTCCTGGTGCTTGCCGCGGTCACGATTCTTGTTCTTGGCCATGGTGCTGCCTCCTGAAGGATGTTGGGGCCAGGGCCGCGACCAGATTCACATACGCCGTGAACCACCGCATTTTGGATCATTGCTGAGCGTAACGGGCAGAAGTTGCGGTGTCCGTAGGGGTAGCCGAAAGGGATACGCCACGCCGATGATCCAGTTCCGGCCGTTAAGCCAGTTGCGGTCGGGCAGACTCGAAGGAAACCCGTAGTAACTTCCGATCCCGACGTTCCCGAAAGAGGGTGGAACACGTGGACCGCTGCGTCGTCCTGGTGGACGCCGGTTACCTGCTGGGCGCCGCCGCGAGCCTCCTCGCCGGAGAACCGGCCCGCTCCCGCATCACCGTCGACCACGCCGCCCTCATCCAGGGTCTGCGCGAGCGCGCCGAGGCCGATACGGAGCAGCCGCTGCTCCGTATCTACTGGTTCGACGGCGCCCCCGACCGCGTACCGCAGCCCGAACACCGGCGACTGCGCGTCATGTCACGTGTCACCGTCCGGCTGGGCGCCCTGACCCGCAGCGACGGCCGGTGGGCGCAGAAGGGCGTCGACGCGGCGATGCACGCCGAGCTGACGGAGTTGGCCAGAAATCGCGCCTGCTCCGACGTGGTCCTGGTGACCGGTGACGGTGATCTGCTGCCCGGCCTGATGTCCGCCAAGGAACACGGTGTCGCCGTGCACCTCTGGGCGGTGCAGGCGGCGGACGGCGACTACAACCAGTCCGAGGACCTGGTGGCCGAGGCGGACGAACGCCGGGTGCTCGACCGGGCCTGGATCACCAAGGCCGTCCGCGCCAAGGACTTCGGCGGCGTCTGCGCCCCGCCGCCCGTGCCCCGCCCCGAGATCGCGGCCATCCTCTCCGCGCCCCTGCCCGAGTCGGCGCTCGCCGCGTCCGCCGAACGGGCGGCGGAGGCACAGGCCACGTCCGCCCGCAACGGCACGGCGCCGCCGACGACGGAACGCGCGCCGGGCCACGCGCCGGGGCACGACCCCGAGACCGCGCATCCGGCACCCCCCGGCGGCAAGGGCGTCCCCACCCCCAAGGACCTGGCCGCGCTGCGTACGCCGGGACCGCATCCCGCGCCGCCCCCGCCGGCGAACGCGACGCTGCGCTGGTCGTCCGACCGGGGCTGGGTCGAGCGCCCGGGGGCCGGAGGCCAGCTCGGGGAGTCGCCCGAGACCGCGTCGCTGCCCACGCTCGCGCAGCTCACCAGCGCCGAGCAGCGCTGGGCCGACCGCGAGGAGGACATCACGACGGTCGGCGGCGACCCGTTCGAGGTGGGACAGGTGTTCGCGCGCCGGTGGATGGAGCGGCTGCCGGAGGCCGGCCATGTGCAGAAGCTGTCCACGATGTACCCGCGGATCCCGCACCGTATCGACGGCGAAGTGCTGAGATACGCGGCGCGCTTCGGGCTGCTGGCGCACAAGGACGACCAGATCGACGAGCACGACCGGTACGCGATCAGAGCGGGTTTCTGGCGCGAGATCGACGTACGGGCGGCGGCGGAGCACCCGCCCACGAAGACGGAGCACCCGCCGACGAAGACCGAGCACCCGCCCGTCAGGACGGAACACCCGCCCACCAAGGCCGACGGAGCGGCGGACTAGACCCTGTCCGCGGGCACCCGACGGACCGGCCCCGAGGGCCACCGGGCGCCCCCGGACGTCTTCGGGGCGGCCGGACCCCGTAGGCTCGACCCTTGTGAGTACGGTGTGCGCGGTACGGGAGCTGGTCAAGACGTACCCCGCCGCGCGCGGCAGGCGTGGGGCCCCGGCGACACCCGAGGTGCGCGCCACCGACGGCATCTCCCTGGACGTGCGGCGCGGCGAGATCTTCGGACTGCTCGGCCCCAACGGCGCCGGCAAGTCCACCCTCGTACGCCAGCTCACCGGACTCATGCGGCCCGACTCCGGCAGCGTCGACGTTCTCGGACACGACCTCGTCCGCCACCCCGAACGCGCCTCCCGCCTCATCGGCTATCTCGGCCAGGAGTCCACCGCACTCGACGAGTTGACCGTCGGGCTCGCCGCCGAGACCACGGGCCGGCTGCGCGGGCTCAGCCTGGCTGAGGCGCGCGCCGAGCGCGATGCCGTGCTCGCCGAACTCGGACTCACCGAACTCGCCGGCCGCCCCCTGAAGAAGCTCTCCGGCGGCCAGCGGCGGATGGCCTGCTTCGCCGCCACGCTGGTGGGGGAGCGGCCCGTGCTCGTCCTGGACGAGCCCACCACCGGCATGGACCCGGTCGCCAGGCGCGCCGTCTGGGCGGCGGTCGACCGCCGCCGGTCCGAGCGCGGCGCGACCGTGCTGCTCGTCACCCACAACGTCATCGAGGCCGAGACGGTGCTCGACCGGGTCGCCGTGCTCGACCGGGGCAAGGTCATCGCCTGTGACACCCCCTCCGGACTCAAGGAACAGGTCGCCGGCGAGGTACGGCTCGAACTCGTCTGGCGCGAGCGCGCCCCGCTCGACGTCCCCGAGGTCGCCGCGCTGCGCGGATCCGCGCAGGAGTCGGGCCGCCGCTGGGTGCTGCGGCTCGCCCCCGACGAGGCACGCGCGGCCGTCGCGGCGGTGACCGGTGGCGCCGCCTTCGCGGCGCTGGACGACTTCACGCTGGCGACGCCGAGCCTGGAGGACGTCTATCTGGCGCTCGGCGGCCAGGTGCCGGGGCTGGTGAAGGCGTGAGGGACGGCCACGGGGTGAGCGGCGGCGTGCGGGCCGAGGGCTTCGGATCCACGGCTCCGAGGCCCGGCCCGGTCGCCACCGGGGGCCGCGCCGTTGTCCGGGCGACGGACGTGGACGGGCCCTCCCGTACGGGGCGTTCGGCGCCTTCCGGCCGTATGACACGCTGGTCCCGGTCGGCGCCGTACCCGACGTGCCGCGCCCGCACCCGTCCGTCCGCACCGAACAGGAGCAGCGCCAGGTGAGCATCGTGCCCGCGGAGGCCGTCGCCGGGAAGAGCCGGACAGCCCCGGACACCCGTGCCGCAACCGACGGAGCCGACGGGGCGCCGGCGCCACTGGCTCCCCGCGCGCGTCTGCTGCCCTCGATGGCCGCCGTGTACCGCGCGCAGCTCTCGCGGGCCCGCGTCGCCCGTATCCCACTTCTCTTCGTCGCGACCTTCCAGTCCGTCGGGATCATGATCCTGATGCGCGGTGTCGTCGACGGCGGCGCCGAGGCGCGGGCCGTGGTGGCCGGGTCGAGCGTCCTCGTCGTCGCCTTCGTGGCGCTCAATCTGCTCGCCCAGTACTTCGGGCAGCTGCGGGCGACCGGCGGCCTCGACCACTACGCGACGCTGCCCGTGCCGCCCGCCGCCGTGGTGCTGGGCGCGGCCGGCGCGTACGCCTCGTTCACCGTGCCCGGCACCGCCGTGACGGCTGTCACGGGCAGCCTGCTCTTCGATCTGCCGCTCACCCATCTCTGGGTGCTGGTCGCCGTCATCCCGCTCTCCGGCGCCGCGCTCGCCGGTCTCGGCGCGGCGCTGGGCCTCCTCGCGCCCCGCCAGGAGCTGGCCACACTGCTCGGGCAGCTCGGTATGTCCGCCGCGCTGCTGCTCGGTGTGCTGCCCGCCGACCGGCTGCCGGGGCCGATCACGTACGCCCGCGATCTGCTGCCGTCCACGTACGGCGTGGAGGCCCTGGCCCGCAGCTTCGACCGGCATCCCGACTGGCCCACCGTGGCGCTCGATCTGGCGGTCTGCGCGGCCGTCGGCGTCGTGTCGCTGGCGGTGGCGACCTGGGCGTACAGGCGTGCGGCGGTCCGATGAGGCACGGCCGGGCCATGCCTGGCACGATGGCGGGGTGACAGCACCCCTGACGCCGCCCCACCAGCCGCCGAACGACGATCCCTGGCAGAAGCCGCAGGGCGCGGGAGCCCACGCCTACGTCGCCGAGGCGGCGGACGAGCCCGACACGAGGACCGAGCTGAAGCAGGCCGCCGTCGTGACGCTCGCCGTGGCCGTCTCCGGTGTCCTGTTCGGTTTTCTCTGGCTCTGGCTGTCGCCCCGGGTGCCGCTGATCGCCGGTGAGTCGGCCGTCTTCCTGAAGGACACGGAGGGCGAGGAGGCGATCGGCGCGGACGGCACGTTCGTGCTGCTGGCCCTGGGATTCGGCGTGGTCAGTGCCGCCCTGGTCTTCTTGTTCCGCCGGCGCGGCGGCATCCCGCTGGTCGTGGGACTGGCGCTCGGCGGGCTGCTCGCGTCGGGACTGGCCTGGCTGATCGGCTGGGGGCTGGGCCCGGACGACGTGGTGACGCAGGCGCGCGCGGCGGGGCAGGGCGCGACGTTCGACGCCCCGCTGGAGCTGAACGCGCGCGGCGCGCTGCTCGCCTGGCCGGTGGCGGCGATGGTCGTACACCTGGCGCTGACGGCCCTGTTCGGTCCGCGCGACCCGGATCCGGAGTGGGTGCCGTTCGGCGCGCCGTACCTCCCCGGCGGCCCCGAGGACGAGCCGGGCGCGGGGCGCCAGGACGTGTCTTCGAAGTAGCGCCGTCCGCCCGCGGGGCCCGGACCGAACGCGTCGCGCGCGCGGGCTGTCAGGCCCTCGCGATCCGCGCCGACGTCGCCGACGTCAGGGAGATCAGGGCCGACGGGGACAGCTCCACCTCCAGGCCGCGGCGGCCCGCCGAGACGCAGACCGTCGCGTGGGCCTGCGCCGAGGAGTCGACCACCGTACGGAGCCGCTTGCGCTGGCCCAGGGGCGAGATGCCGCCGCGTACATAGCCCGTGGTGCGCTCCGCCGCCGCCGGGTCCGCCATCGCCGCCCGCTTGCCGCCCACCGCGGCGGCCAGCGCCTTCAGGTCCAGCGAGCCGGAGACCGGGACGACCGCCACGGTCAGTTCGCCGTCGACGTCGGCGACCAGCGTCTTGAACACCCGGTCCGCCGGCACCCCCAGCGCCTCCGCGGCCTCCTCGCCGTACGAGGGCGCCGCCGGGTCGTGCTCGTACGCGTGCAGCGTGAACTCGGCCTTCGCCGCCGTCAGCGCGACCGTCGCCGGGGTGCCGCCCGCGGCCTTCTTCGCCTGCTTCCTCGCCTGCTTCATCGCCAAGGGGCCCGTTCCTCGCGTGGGTCGAACAGCCGGAAAGAACAGATCAGTTGGGGCTCGTCGGGGCCCGGGTGAGGTCCACGGCCGGCAGCGACGGCAGATGCCGGATCACCGCGGTCTCGGCCCTCAGGAGCTTCAGCTCCTCCCGCAGCCGTGTCACGGTGTCCGGCGCCTGGAGCAGCCGCTGCTTCGCCGGGGTGTCCAGCACGGCCGCAGCGGCCACCAGGTACGAGACCACGGACGGTTCGTCGGGCAGCTCGTTGCCGGTCGACAGCGACCGTTCACGCGCGCCCGCCAGCCGTTTCTGGTAGCTGCGGAACGCCCGCAGCACGCCTTCGGCGAGCGCTCCCGCGCCCTCGCCCGAGTCCTCCGCGATGTCCTCGACCTCGGCGGTCAGATAGGACCCGCCGGTGTCGACGGAGAGGAGCCGCACCCGGCTGGTGCCGGTGGCCAGGACCTCGAAGCTGCCGTCCGGGCGTTCGCGGATGGTGGTCGCGTCGGCGACGCAGCCCACCTGGTGGAAGGACTTGAGCGGCTCGGCGCCGAAGCCGGCCGCGGGCCCGCGTTCCGGTACGGAGGTGGGATCGGGCATGCCCGAGGCCGTCGGCGCGACCTCGTGCCCGTCGCGGATGGCGACCACGACGAAGCGTCGCGGTTCGGACTCGTCGGTCTTGAGCAGCTCGCGCATCATGGCGCGATACCGCTCCTCGAAGATGTTCAGGGGCATGACGAGGCCCGGGAACAACACCGCGTTCAGCGGGAAGAGAGGGAGATGTGCGGTGGTCACAACGCTCAAGCGTAATGGCCGCGGGGACGCCCTCTGTCTGTCCGGTTCCACAAGGGCATCCCGGAGGCCACCTGGAGGCGTACGCCGTCGCGTGTCTCCAGGAACTGACCCAGCGGATCGTCGGTCAGCGACGTCCACGGAAACGACGTCGCGTACGGGCCGATCAGCCGGAACTGCTCCAGTGCCGCGTCCCACCGGTGCCGTCCGACCAGCACGTACGCCAGCAGATTGCGTACCTCCGCCGGCCAGGGGTCGCCCACCGCGTACAGGGAGGAGAGCCGGATCGCCTCGTCGCAGGCCGCGTCGATCCGGTCCGTCGTCACGGATGCGGGATCGCCGCCCACCAGCCGGCTGAAGGCGGCCCGCATCGGAAGCGCCTTCACGAGCGAGCCCGGCAGCGCGTCCTCGGCGGCCTGCTCGGCGAAGTCGAAGCACTCCTCGTGCGAGCCGTGCCACTGGGCGGAGAGGTACTGCAGCGCCGCGACATGGCACCCGTAGTGGTGCGAGGAGCGGCGCACCGCCTCGCCCCACAGCGTCTCGAACGCCTCGTGGCCCGCGTGCGTGCCGCGCGCGTGGTCCAGGGCGATCCGCCACGGCACCGGGTCGCGCGGGTCCCCCTCGGCCGCCGAGCCGATCAGCGGGCCCAGCTCGCGCAGCAGCTCGACGCGGGCCGGGGACTCCCAGGCCCTGCGCACCCCCAGCTCGGCCTTGACGACCAGCGCGTCCGGGTCGTGCGGGGCGGCGGCGAGCCAGTGGCCCAGCCATTCGTCTCGGTTGTGGGCGAAGGCGGCGAGCCGCATCACATAGCGGTCGCGGTTCTCCCACTCGGCTGATTCGCGCGTGGTCGCCAGCAGCTTCGCCGCCTGCTCGTACTCGCCGAGGGCGGCCGAGACGAGCGCCGGGGCGAGCCGGTCGTCGGGGGCGTCGAGCAGTACCGCATCGTCCGGCGGAAGCCCGTCGGCGAGCCGCGGGGTGTGCCGGAGCATGCGCGCGGTACTGATCAGTGCGCGAATCAATGACATGGTGCGGACCATTGAAAACCGCAGGTCGCAGGGGCGCCAGAGGGCATATGTGAAGTTTTGGTGGTGGGTGAAAGGTTGTCTTCCGGGGGGTCAAGGGACGGCAAAGAAAGATGGTCGGACGCTGTGTCAGCCGCGGCGCAGGAGACGTGTGGCACCTGCTGCGACAGTTGTGGCGAGGATCCAGCCGAGCAGGACCATCGCGGCCGACAGCCACTGCCAGCCGCCCTCCGTCCGCCAGTGCCCGTCCTGGCCGAGATTGATCACCGGCACCAGCAGATCCAGCACATACAGGGCCGGATTCCACGCCGGGTGCTCCTCGCCCTTCAGCGGCTCCGGCGCGTTCCGCGCGAAGGCGAACGTGCCCGCCGCCCACAGCATCGCCATCCACAGCGCGGCCCGGCCCGGCCGGTAGCCGTACGCCACCGTCCAGTCCTGGATGTACCCCCAGGTCTTCGCCGCCAGCGGCAGCGTCTCGCGCCGTCTGCGCTGCTTGGCCAGCAGCACCTCCCGCGCGTCGGCGTCCTCGCCGCTGTTGCGCATCACCTGCGCGAGGCGTTCGTACGGCTCCGGCGAGTACTCCGGGGTCGCCGAGTCCAGCCACTCCAGCCGCCGGTCCAGCGGGAAATGGCCGGACGGCACCACGTTCTCGTAGGCGAAACCGCCCATCGCCAGACCACCGGGGCCCGGCCAGCTCGTGGACAGGTCCATCAGCGTCGTGATCTTCGCGCCGTTCAGCACGACCCGGCCCTCCAGCGGGCGCTCGCACTGGAAGCGCAGCTCGGTCGCGGTGATCCGGCGCAGCGACAGCTCCTCGCCGGCCGCCATCAGGAAACGCGCCTGGTGGAAGTCGATCGAGTCGCCGACCCGCCCGTCGTCCAGGCGGACCCCGCCGTAGCACTCGAAGCGCCGGATCTCGGTGCCCGGCGGCAGCGTCGCGGTACTGCCCGTGCCGCCGGTGCTCCCGGTGTAGACCGTGCCGTACGGCGGCGTGGAGTTGGCGTGGCCCGTCGCGCTGCTCACGACGGCGCCCGTCATGTAGAGCGAGCGCTCCACCGTCAGCTGCGGCGCGTTGAGCGCGCGGCGCTGGCCCGCCGCGCGCAGCCGGCTGCCGCGCAGCATCAGCGAGCCCCCGACCGTCGAACCGCGCAGGCTGAACTCGCCGTGCGTCTCCATCTGTTCGGCCTGGAGATCCTGCCCCACCGACATCCCGTCGGCGGCTATCGACCGGCTGTTGCTGTCGGGACGGACGGATATCTGGCTGATCAGCAGGTCCGTGCCGATGTGCGCGTCGGTCAGCCGGATACCGCGCGCGACCTGGCAGCGCGGCAGATGCAGATCGCCCTCCGTGCGCAGCCGGGCGGCCTCCAGGCGCGGGATCACACAGCCCACCAGCCGCAGGGTGGTGAAGTGGCACTCCGGCAGCACCACTTCCCGCTCGAAGCGGCAGAAGGTCAGCTCCACATACGGCTCGACATTGCCGCCCGCGAGATCCAGCGACCCGCTGATGTACGCCCCGCGCAGCTTGAGGGCGGCGACCCGGCCGGGACGCGCCGAGGGGCCGCTGAGCAGCAGCAGCGCGACCACCCGGGCGCGCACACTGCGGTGCTCGCCCCAGGGGCCGGCCGCGGCCGGATCGTTGAGCAGTGGACTCGGCACGCTCAGGTCGTAGGTGCTGCCGTTCCGGAAGGCCTGCCACATGCCGAGTTCTGTGGCGGAGAGCCAGTCCGGAGCTTCGTCGTCCTGCGGCTCGGACACTGCCGCGCCTCGCTTCCCCGTTCGCCGTGCCTGTCGCTGTGCGTGGTCGTCGTGTGCCTGTCGTCGTGTGACGCCCGGGCAGTCGTCGCCGGGCGGGGCTCCTGTTGTGAAGTCGTACGAATGTTCTTCCCTCTGAGTGACCGAATGAACGCCGATCGTCAACGTTAGTAGCCGTGAGTGACATTCAGGGCTCATATCAGCCAGTGATACGGGCGACCGGCGGCGATATCCGGTCTGCGAGAATTGACCGCGTGATCTCACGAATCGATCTGCGCGGCGACGCCCTCCCCGAGGGCGGCGCACTGCGCGGCCTGCTGCCCCGTGCCGAGTTCGACGTGGCTGCCGCCCTGGAGAAGGTGCGGCCCATCTGCGAGGACGTGCGCCATCGCGGCACGGCGGCGCTGATCGACTACGCGGCGAAGTTCGACGGCGTCACGCTGGACCGGGTACGGGTCCCCGTCGAAGCGCTCGGCGAGGCCCTGGCGGCCCTGGATCCCGCCGTACGGGCCGCGCTGGAGGAGTCGATCCGCCGGGCCCGTATCGTCCACCGCGCCCAGCGCCGCTCCGAGCACACCACCCAGGTCGTGCCCGGCGGCACGGTGACCGAGAAGTGGGTGCCGGTCGGCCGCGTCGGCCTCTACGCGCCCGGCGGCCGGGCCGTGTACCCGTCGTCCGTGATCATGAACGTGGTCCCGGCGCAGGAGGCGGGCGTCGGCTCGATCGCGCTCGCCTCACCTCCGCAGGTGGAGTTCGACGGTCTGCCGCACCCCACGATCCTCGCCGCCTGCGCGCTGCTCGGCGTCGACGAGGTGTACGCGGTCGGCGGCGCCCAGGCCGTCGCGATGTTCGCGTACGGCACGACCGGGCCCGACGGCTGCCTGCCCGCCGACATGGTCACCGGCCCCGGCAACATCTGGGTCACCGCCGCCAAGCGCTACTTCGCCGGCCGTATCGGCATCGACACCGAGGCCGGCCCGACCGAGATCGCCGTCCTCGCGGACGCGACCGCCGATCCGGTGCACGTCGCCTCCGACCTGATCAGCCAGGCCGAGCACGACCCGCTGGCCGCCGCCGTCCTCGTCACCGACTCGGCCGAACTGGCCGACGCCGTCGAGAAGGAACTGGTCCCGCAGACCGCCGCCACCAAGCACGTCGAGGAGCGGATCACCCCCGCCCTGTCGGGCAAGCAGTCCGCGATCGTGCTGGTCGACGGCATCGAGGAGGGCCTGCGGGTGGTCGACGCGTACGGCGCCGAACACCTGGAGGTGCAGACCGCCGACGCCGCCGCCGTCGCCGCCCGGGTCCGCAACGCGGGCGCGATCTTCGTGGGGCCGTACGCGCCGGTCTCGCTCGGCGACTACTGCGCCGGCTCCAACCACGTCCTGCCGACCGGCGGTTGCGCCTGTCACTCCTCCGGGCTGTCCGTCCAGTCCTTCCTGCGCGGCATCCACATCGTGGACTACACCCGCGACGCGCTCGCCGACGTCGCGCACCACGTCGTGACCCTCGCCGAGGCCGAGGACCTGCCCGCGCACGGCGCCGCCGTCAAGGCACGTTTCGGCTGGAAACTGCCCCAGGCGCGGCAGTCCGCCGGGGAGGGCGCGTGACCGGCATCGACGACCTTCCCGTACGCGACGAACTGCGCGGCAAGTCCCCCTACGGTGCGCCCCAGTTGGACGTCCCCGTCCACCTCAACACCAACGAGAACCCGTACCCGCTGCCCGAACCGCTCGTCGAGCGGATCACCGAGCGGGTCCGCGAGGCCGCGCGCGGCCTCAACCGCTATCCCGACCGGGACGCGGTGGAACTGCGCACCGAACTGGCCGCCTATCTGCGCCGCACCGCCGGCGACCTCCCGCTGACCGCCGCCAACGTCTGGGCGGCCAACGGCTCCAACGAGGTCATCCAGCAGCTGCTCCAGACCTTCGGCGGCCCCGGCCGCACCGCGATCGGCTTCGAGCCCTCGTACTCCATGCACCACCTCATCGCGCGCGGCACCAGCACCGGCTGGGTGTCCGGCCCCCGCAACGAGGACTTCACCATCGACGTGGCCGCCGCCGAGCGGGCCGTCACGGAGCACCGCCCCCACGTCGTCTTCATCACCACCCCCAACAACCCCACCGGCAGCGCCGTCGACGCCGCGACCGTCCTGCGGCTGTACGACGCGGCGCAGGCCGCCCGGCCGTCGCTGGTCGTCGTGGACGAGGCGTACGTCGAGTTCAGCCACCACCCCACGCTGCTGCCGCTGCTCGCGGGCCGGCCGAACCTCGTCGTGTCCCGCACGATGTCCAAGGCGTTCGGCGCCGCCGGACTGCGCCTCGGCTATCTGGCCGCCGACCCCGCCGTGGTCGACGCGGTGCAGCTGGTACGCCTGCCGTACCACCTGTCCGCCGTCACCCAGGCCACCGCGCTCGCCGCGCTGGAGCACACCGATACGCTGCTCGGATATGTCGAACAGCTCAAGACCGAGCGGGACCGGCTGGTCACCGAACTGCGGGCGATGGGCTTCGACGTCACCGAGTCGGACGCCAACTTCGTCCAGTTCGGCCGCTTCGACGACGCGCACGAGGCGTGGCGGACGATCCTCGACCAGGGCGTCCTCGTACGCGACAACGGCGTCCCCGGCCGGCTGCGGGTCACGGCGGGCACCCCGTCCGAGAACGACGCGTTCCTCGACGCGGTACGTAAATTGACGAAGGAGCAGAGCGCATGAGCCGTATCGGCCGCGTGGAACGAACGACCAAGGAGACCTCGGTCGTCGTCGAGCTGGACCTCGACGGCACGGGCAAGGTCGAGGTGTCGACGGGCGTCGGCTTCTACGACCACATGCTTGACCAGCTCGGCAGGCACGGCCTGTTCGACCTGACGGTCAAGACCGAGGGCGATCTGCACATCGACTCGCACCACACCATCGAGGACACCGCCCTCGCCCTCGGCGCCGCCTTCAAGCAGGCGCTCGGCGACAAGGTCGGCATCTACCGCTTCGGCAACTGCACCGTCCCGCTGGACGAATCGCTCGCCCAGGTCACCGTGGACCTCTCCGGCCGCCCGTACCTGGTGCACACCGAGCCGGAGACGATGGCGCCGATGATCGGCGGCTACGACACGACGATGACCCGGCACATCCTGGAGTCGTTCGTCGCCCAGGCGCAGATCGCGCTGCACGTGCACGTCCCGTACGGGCGCAACGCGCACCACATCGTCGAGTGCCAGTTCAAGGCCCTCGCCCGCGCGCTGCGGTACGCGAGCGAACGCGACCCTCGCGCCGTCGGCATCCTCCCGTCCACGAAGGGCGCGCTCTAACCCCATGACCGGTCTCAACACCATCCTCATCGTCCTCCCGTCCACGAAGGGCGCCCTCTAACCCCATGACCGGCCTCAACACCATCCTCATCGTCCTCGGCCTGTTCCTGGCCGGCGGCGTCTACTCCTTCGCGAAACAGAAGCAGCCCACGGGCGTCATCGTCCTGCTCGGCATCTGCTCCGCCCTCTGCCTCGTCGCCGGCATCCTCCGTATCCAAGGACTCTGGGAATGACCAAGAACGTCGTCGTCCTCGACTACGGCTTCGGCAACGTCCGCTCCGCCGAGCGCGCCGTCGCCCGCGCCGGGGCCGAGGTCGAGATCACCCGTGACTTCGACAAGGCCATGAACGCCGACGGGCTGATCGTGCCCGGCGTCGGCGCCTTCTCCGCCTGCATGGAAGGGCTCCGCTCGGCGCGCGGCGACTGGATCGTTGGCCGCCGACTGGCGGGCGGACGCCCCGTACTGGGCATCTGCGTCGGTATGCAGATCCTCTTCGAGCGCGGCATCGAGCACGGCGTGGAGACCGAGGGTCTCGACGAATGGCCGGGCACGGTGGGGCCGCTCACCGCCCCGACCGTCCCCCACATGGGCTGGAACACCGTCGAGGCCCCGGCGGACAGCCTGCTCTTCGCCGGGCTCGACGCCGGTGAGCGCTACTACTTCGTGCACTCGTACGCCGTTCACGACTGGTCCCTCGAAGTCACCAACCCCAAGATCCGCGCCCCGAAGGTCACCTGGTCCCGGCACGGCGAGCCGTTCGTGGCCGCCGTGGAGAACGGTGCACTGTGGGCCACGCAGTTCCACCCCGAGAAGTCCGGCGACGCCGGAGCCCAGCTGCTGTCCAACTGGATCGGAACCTTCTGATGTCCGGCACACCCCCCTCGTCCTCCGTGACGAGCCTCGAACTCCTTCCCGCCGTCGACGTACGCGACGGCCGGGCCGTACGGCTCGTCCACGGCGAATCGGGATCCGAGACCTCCTACGGCTCACCGCTGGAAGCCGCACTCGCCTGGCAGCGGGCGGGCGCCGAGTGGCTGCATCTCGTGGACCTCGACGCGGCGTTCGGCACCGGCGACAACAGGGACCTCGTCGCCGGCATCACCGGCGTCATGGACATCAAGGTCGAGCTGTCCGGCGGCATCCGCGACGACGCCTCGCTCGCCGCCGCCCTCGCCACCGGCTGCACCCGCGTCAACCTCGGTACGGCGGCGCTGGAGACCCCCGAGTGGGCGGCCAAGGCCATCGCCGAGCACGGCGACAGGATCGCGATCGGCCTCGACGTACGCGGTACGACACTGCGCGGGCGCGGCTGGACCAGCGAGGGCGGCGACCTCTGGGAGACGCTGGCACGCCTCGACAAGGAGGGCTGCGCGCGGTACGTCGTCACCGACATCGCCAAGGACGGCACGCTCCAGGGGCCCAATCTGGAGCTGCTGAAGAGTGTGTGCGCGGCCACCGACCGGCCGGTCGTCGCCTCCGGCGGCGTCTCCTCGCTCGCCGACCTGCGCGCGATCGCCGCGCTGGTGCCCGAGGGCGTCGAGGGCGCGATCATCGGCAAGGCCCTGTACGCGAAGGCGTTCACCCTGGAAGAGGCGCTCGTGGAGGTGTCCCGATGAGCGACGCGCCGAAGCACACGTACGAGTCGGACGGCGTACGCCGCATCGCCTCGGACGGTCTTTGGGAGGACGCCTACGGCTACTCCCGCGCCGTCCAACTGCCCACCGGCGTCGTCCTCGTCTCCGGCTGCACCTCGGTGGTCGACGGGCGGATCGCCGAGGGCGGCCCGTACGAGCAGGCCGTCACCGCCTTCGGCGTCGGCGTCAAGGCGCTGAACGACCTCGGCCTCGGCGCCGAACACGTCGTACGCACTCGGATGTACGTGACGCACGCCGGGGACGCGGACGACGTCGGGCGCGCCCACAAGGAGGTGTTCGGCGCCGTACGGCCCGCGGCCACGATGGTCGTCGTCGCCGGCCTCATCGACCCGAGCCTGGTCGTCGAGATCGAACTGGAAGCCTTCCGCGCGCCCTCCGGAGGCCCGGCATGAGCCTCGCCGTCCGAGTCATCCCCTGCCTGGACGTGGACAACGGCCGGGTCGTCAAGGGCGTCAACTTCCAGAATCTGCGCGACGCCGGTGACCCCGTCGAGATGGCCAGGCTGTACGACGCCGAGGGCGCCGACGAGTTGACCTTCCTCGACATCACCGCCTCGTCGGGGGACCGCGAGACGACGTACGACGTGGTGCGCCGCACCGCCGAGCAGGTCTTCATCCCGCTCACGGTCGGCGGCGGTGTCCGTACCCCCGAGGACGTCGACAAGCTGCTGCGGGCGGGCGCCGACAAGGTCGGCGTCAACACGGCCGCCATCGAACGCCCCGACCTCATCCGGGAGATCGCCGAGCGCTTCGGCCGCCAGGTGCTCGTCCTGTCGGTCGACGCGCGGCGTACGCCCGAGGGCACCTTCGAGGTCACCACGCACGGCGGGCGCCGGGGCACCGGCATCGACGCCGTGGAGTGGGCGCACCGCGCGGCCGAACTGGGCGCCGGGGAGATCCTGCTCAACTCGATGGACGCGGACGGCACCAAGGACGGCTACGACACGGAGATGATCGCGGCCGTGCGCCGGCACGTCACCGTCCCCGTCATCGCCTCGGGCGGCGCCGGCAGCCTCGCGCACTTCCCGCCGGCCGTCGAGGCGGGCGCGGACGCCGTACTCGCCGCTTCCGTCTTCCACTTCGGCGATCTGCGGATCTCCCAGGTGAAGAAGGCGCTGCGGGAGGCCGGGCACCCGGTGCGCTGAGCCGTTCCCGTACCCACGTCCACTGCCCCGGAACGGACCGTTCCGGGGCAGTGCGCGTCAACACCGGCGAACTCGCCGATGCGCGAAGGGGGTTGGCGGCGGGAATGTGGTCTCCGTCAGCCAGTACGGCGGCCGCCATCCGGCGGGGGCGTGGCCCAGGACGACGGGCCCGGTCCTCGTACGAGGGTGGAGGCCGCCCCCACCGAGAGGACCCCCCTCGTGCAGCAACTCTCCACCGGCGACAGCTCGGCGGGCCGCAGCCGCGCACCTTCCCGTTCCCGCTCCCGCGCCCGTGTCTGGAGCGTCGCCGTGACCGCCGGCGCCGCGACCGCCGCCCTGTTCGGCGGGCTCGTCCCCGGAGCCCAGGCGGCCCCCGCCGCCCCCGAGGCAGCCGCGGCCAACCCCTACGAGCGCGGCCCCGCCCCGACCAACTCCAGCGTCGAGGCGGCACGCGGCTCCTACGCCGTCTCGCAGACCAGCGTCTCCTCACTCGGCGTCAGCGGCTTCGGCGGCGGCACCATCTACTACCCGACGTCCACGGCGGACGGCACGTTCGGCGCGGTGGCCGTCGCCCCCGGCTTCACCGCCACCCAGTCCAGCATGGCCTGGCTCGGTCCCAGACTCGCCTCGCAGGGCTTCGTCGTCTTCACCATCGACACACTCACCACCCTCGACCAGCCGGCCAGCCGGGGCAGTCAACTCCTCGCCGCACTCGACTACTTGACACAGCGAAGCACGGTCCGCACCCGCATCGACGCCGCGCGGCTCGGCGTCATGGGCCACTCGATGGGCGGCGGAGGCACGCTGGAGGCCGCCAAGAGCCGTACGTCGCTGAAGGCGGCGATCCCGCTGACCGGCTGGAACACCGACAAGTCCTGGCCCGAGCTGCGGACACCCACCCTGGTCGTCGGGGCCGACGGCGACACGATCGCCCCCGTCGCCACGCACTCGGAACCGTTCTACGAGTCACTGCCCGGCTCGCTCGACAAGGCGTATCTGGAACTCAACGGCGCCAGCCACCTCACGCCCAACTCGTCCAACACCACGATCGGCAAGTACAGCCTCTCGTGGCTGAAGCGGTTCATCGACGACGACACCCGCTACGAGCAGTTCCTGTGCCCGCTGCCCCGGCCCAGCCTCACCATCGAGGAGTACCGGGGGAGCTGCCCGCTCGGCTGACCCCGTCGTCGTTCCGGTACGCCGGCCCAGGACCTGTCTTCAAAGTAGCGCCGTCCGCCCGCAGGCCAGGCGGGACTTTGAAGACAGGGCCCAGTCCCGTACGTGATCGCGGCCCCCGCACTGTGCCTGTGCACAGTGCGGGGGCCCGCCCGCTGGGTCGCCGCCCAGCACCGGCCGACCCGTGCGGCGGCCGTGGACGCGAGCCTTCCGGGCTTGGTTACGCGGCAGTAACGTGCCGGACGTGACCCCATCGACGACCGTTCGCAGTCCGCTCCGGCTGTACGGCCGCAGCGGTGAACTCACCATCCTGGAAACGCTGCTGACCCGGCTGAGGACCGGCCGCGGCGGCACCCTCGTCCTGACCGGCGCGCCCGGACTCGGCCGCACCGCGCTCCTGCGCCACACCCTCGACACCCTGGGCGAGAACGGCCCGGTCCTGCTGCACGCCACCGCCGCCCCCGCCGAACGCCTGCTGCCCTACAGCGGATTGCACACCCTCCTCTGCTCGGCGCCGGGACCGCCGCCCCCGCCCGCCACCGGCACCTCGCGCCCCGACACCGCCCCCACCGCGCTGCTCGACCTCCTGACGACCCTCGCCGCACCGCGCCCCCTGCTGGTCTGCGTCGACGACGCGCACGCCTGGGACGCCGCGTCGAGAGCCGCGCTCGCCTTCGCCGTCCGCCGGCTGACCCCCGCCCGCAAGGTCGCCGTACTGCTCACCGCCGCCGAACAGCACGCCGGAGAACGGGACTTCACCGCGCTGCCCGCGCTCCGCCTCGGCCCCCTCGACCGGACCGCGACCCGCGCCCTGCTCGACCGGCTGACCGACGGCCGGGCCGATCCCGGCGTACGCGAGGAACTGCTGCGCGAGGCCGCCGGCAACCCCCGGCTGCTCACCGCGCTCACCGGCCGGCTGACCGAGGACCAACTGGCGGGCCGGGGCGCGCTGCCCCAGCCGCTGAGCGGCGGCGAGAGCCTGCTCGACGCCTACGCCGCGCACATCGACGGGCTGCCCGACGACACCCGGCTGCTCCTGCTGTTCGCGGCGGCCGCCGAGGAACACGAACCCGAGGGCACCGGCGCGGACACCACCGTCCTGCTGCGCGCCGGACAGCTCGCCGGGGTCGACCCCGGTCGGCTGAGCCCGGCCGAGACGCTGGGCGCGGTACGGATCGACGGCGACCGCGTCCACTTCACGCAGCCACTGCTGCGCCGGGCTCTGCTGCGCCGCGCCCCCCTCGCCCGCCGCCGGGCCGTGCACCGCCTCCTGGCCACGGTGCTCGACGGACCGCACCGGACGCTGCCCAGACTCCTCCAGCGCGCCTGCGCGGCCACCGGACACGACCCGGCGCTCGCCGAGGCCCTGGCCCGCGCGGCGGGACCGCCCCGCCCGCACGCCGACCGCGCCGCCGCTCTCACCCGGTCCGCCGTCCTGTCCACCGACGAGGCCCTGCGCGGCGAGCGGTTCGCCGCCGCCGCCGAGCACGCCTGGCTCGCCGGTGATCCGGGCCGCGCCCGCGCGCTGCTGACCCGGGTGCGCGCCGACCCCGCGCCCGGCCGCGCCCACTACGTACGCGGCCTGATCGCCCTGCGCGACGGGCCCGTCGCCGACGCCGGGGCGGCCCTGCTCACCGCCGCCGAACTGCTCGCGCCGCACGACACGGCGCGCGCCGTCGGCGCCCTGCTCGGCGCGGCCGAGGCCGCCTGGCTCACCGGCGACGTGCCCGGCTATCTCCACGCCATGGACCGGATCGCACCGCACCCCGAACGCCGGCCGCGCGAACCCGCCCTCGGTACGGCGGCGGATCCGCCGCCGGATCCGGCGCTCGACCGCTTCCGCGCGGGCGTCTGCGCCGTACTCCGCGGCCGTACGGACGAGGGGCACGCGCTGCTGCGCGGCTGCCTCGACACGGACGACCGCACCGGCGACCCCGCGGCCCTGCTGCGCTCGGGCATCGCCGCCCTCGTCCTCGGCGAGGTCGACGCCGCCTGCCGGGCCGGCGCGCGGGCACTGGCCGCCGTACGTGCCCATGGCCCCGAGGCGCTGCTCCCGCAGGCCCTGGAGCACCTGGCGTACGGCGAACTGCGGGCCGGCCGCCACGCGTCGGCCCGCGTCCACGCGTACGAGGGGCTGCGCGCCGCCGACCGGCTGGGGCAGTGCAACGCCGCCGCCGCGCTGCGCGCCGTACTCGCCCTGGCGGCCTCCGTGGAAGGCGACGCCGCCGCCTGCGCGGAGCACGCGGCGTCGGCCGCGGCCGACGCCGGGCCGCACGGTCTCGGGCAGGCCGCCACGCTCGCCACCTGGGCGGTGGCCCGCGCGGATCTGGCCGCCGGCCGGCACACCCGGGCGGCCGCGCGGCTCGCCCCGCTGGTGCTCACGGGGCCCAGGCGCGGCCACTTCGCGGCCCGGATGCTCGCCGTGCCGTGCTTCGTGGAGGCCGCGGTCCTGGCGGGCCGGGGGGAGGAGGCGCGCGCCCTGGTCGAGGAGTTCACGGAGTGGACGGCGTGGACCGCCGACCCGCAGGCCCCGGCCCAACTGGCCCGCATCCAGGCGCTGCTGGCCCCTCCGGGGGAAGCGGCCGCCCGTTACGAGGAGGCGCTCGCCCACCACGCCCGGTCGGGCGGCGACTTCGAACGCGCCCGTACGGAGCTGCTGTACGGCCAGTGGCTGCGGCGGCGGCGCAGGACCCGCGAGGCCCGCGACCCGCTGCGGGACGCGCTCGTCGCGTTCGAGCGGTGCGGCGCCCGGGTCTGGGCCGAGCGGGCGGGCGGTGAACTGCGGGCCGCCGGCGAGTCGGTGGCCGGTGCGGGGCCGGTGGACCTGCTGACCGCCCAACAGCGGCGCGTGGCCCGGTGCGTGGCGGAGGGCGCGACCAACCGGGAGGTGGCGGTGCGGCTTTCGGTGAGCCCGCGAACGGTCGACCACCATCTGCGCAATGTCTTCGCGGTGTTGGGGGTGCGTTCACGGACGGAACTGGCGCGTTTGCTGGACCGTGATGAGGAGAATGCGGCGAACCCCTAGGTACCGACCGGGCGGTATGTCATTCTGCGGGCGTCAGGAAGATCCGGCGCGGGGTCGGCCGCACTCCGCCGCGCCGGAGCGAACCGACTCCCGGTGGAGGCCGCCATGCCGCATGTCATCCGCTCGCGGGTCCGGGCGCCGCACGCGTCTCCCGGCACGGCGCCGAGCACGGCTCCGGTCGTGACCTCCGGAGCGTCGAGCGTCACGTCCACCGTCACGTCCTCCGTTTCGTCCCGGCGCCCCCGCTCACTCGTGGACGCCGAGGCCGTCGCCGTACTGCACCGGGCCGCACAGGCGCTCATGGACGACCTCCCCGGGCTGACGCACCGGCTGGTCGCCGCGCTGCGTGAGAAGGAACCGGCCTACCGGGCGGCGATCGAGGCCGACGCCGCCGAGATCTGGCAGGAGGCCAACCGCTCGCTGCGGCTCAGCGTCGAATCCCTGATCCGGCCCCGGGAATCACGCGAGGCCGCCTGCCGGCTGTCGTGGCGGATCGGCGAGTGCCGGGCCGAACGGGGCCTGCCGCTCGACGCGTTGCTGCACGCCTTCCGGCTCGGCGGCGCGCTGGTGTGGCAGGGCCTCGTGGACGAGACCACCCGGCGCCGCCCCGAGGACATCCGGCTGCTCGTCCATGTCGCCGCCGACGTCTGGAGCTTCGTGGACGAGCACTGCGGCCTCGTCGCCGACGCGTACCGGGCCACGGAGCGCCGGCTCGCCTGGCGCCGCGAGAACCGGCAGCGGCTGACGGTCGCGGCCCTCCTCGACGGCACCGCGCGCATCGCCGACATCCACGACGCCGCGGCGATGCTGGAGCTGCCCGAGGAAGGGCGTTACGTCGTGGTGTGCGCGTCCGCGACCGCGCCCGTGTCCGCACTCGCGCCCGTGTCCGTGTCCGGCGCGGGCGTCGCGGCGCCGGTGGTGGGACTGCCGCCGGGGACGCGCGCGCTGCGGCACATGTCGCGGGACATCGAGCACACGGTCGTCCTGCTGGCGAACGAGCCCGGGTACGAGGGCGCTCGCCGCCCGGACCATGAACTGGCCGCCCTCGCGGCCGAGTTGACGGCGCCTCCCGGTGTGCGCGTCGGGATCGGCTCCGCCGTCACCGGGCTCGCCGCCCTCGGCGAGGCGCGCGGTCTCGCCGAGACCGCGCTGCGCGCCTGCCCGCGCGACGGCGGCGTCGTGCTGCTCGACGAGCATCTGCCCGCCGCGCTGGTCGTCTCCTCGTCCCGGCTGGGCGCCGCCCTCGCCGAACGGGTGCTCGGTCCGCTGGACCGGCTCGACCCGGCCGACCGCGAGCTGCTGGTGGACACGCTCAGGGCCTGGCTGGAGGCGGACGGCTCCGCGCAGCGCGCCGGGGCCCGGCTCTACTGCCACCGCAACACCGTCCTCAACCGGCTGCGCCGCTTCGAGCAGCTGACCGGCCGCTCACTGGCGCGGCCCGCCGACATGGTCGAGATCTCCCTCGCGCTCGCGGCCGGGCGACTGCTCGACATCTGACAGCCCCTGGCTCCGGGCACGTGCCTGCCATCGCCAAGTCCGCAGGATTTATTGCGCAACCAATATTGCGCAACTTTCCTTGTGTATCTACGCTGGTGGGTATGGCAGCCAACGACCCCCGCAGAATCGACGACCTGGCGACGCTGAAGGCGTTCGGCCATCCCTTGCGGATGCGGCTCTACCGCGCGCTCTTCGTCTCCCGTACGGCCACCGCGTCACAGCTCGCCGAGCAGGTCGACGAGGCCGTCTCGCTCGTCAGCTACCACCTGCGCAAGCTCGCCGACCACGGCCTGATCGAGGAGGCACCGCAGCAGGGCAAGGACGGGCGGGAACGCTGGTGGCGGACGGCGTCCGAGGGGCTGAGCTTCCGGGACGAGGACTTCCGCGACGCACCCGAGAAGGTCGCCACGCACGCCGCCATCGGCCGGTTGTCGTTCGAGCAGCGCTCGGACCTCTACCGGAGCTACCTCGACGCCCAGTCGGCCTGGGCGCCGGAGTGGCGCAGCGCCGCCTTCAGCAGCGAGTTCCTCGGCCCGTTCACGCACGAGGAACTGGCCGGGCTGAGCCGGGAGATGCACGAGCTGATCAAGCGGCACACGGACGCCGCGCGGGCCGAACAGGCCGCCGGCGACACCGAAGGACGCGAGAACGTCGCGCTGCACATCTACGGATTCCCGTTCCGCCAGTAGCCCGCCCGCACCCCCGCATCCCTGCACCTCCACACCTCCACACCTCCACTCCGGAAGGAGCCCACGCCATGCACACCGACGTACACCTCCGGCTGCACGACCTGCGCGCCGCCGAACTCCGTACGGAGGCGGACCGGTTCCGGCTGTCCCGCGCGGGGGCACGCACCCCCGGTCACCTGCGCCGCCTGCTGGGCTGGTTCCTGGTCGACCTGGGCCTGCGCCTCGTACACCGCCCGCGGGTACGCCACGCCCGTATCGCCTGACGGAAGGTCCACGCCGCTCATGACCGTGCTCCCGACCGCCACCGCCACCGCCGCCACCGCCGTCACTGTGACGCCGGCGCCCGGGCGGCCCGCCCACCGCGACGCGAACGTCCTGCGCTGGCTCGCCGCGTACACCATGTCGATGGTCGGCGACAGCGTGTACTACATGGCGCTGGCCTGGGCCGCCGCCCGTTCCGGCAGCCCCACCCAGGCCGGCCTCGTGCTGGCCGTCGGCGCCGTGCCACGGGCCCTGCTGATGCTCGGCGGGGGAGTCCTCGCCGACCGGTGGGGCCCGCGCCGTGTCGTCATCGGCAGCGACGCCGCGCGCTGCCTGGTGATCCTGGCCGTCGCCGCCGTCCTGGTCCTCGCCGCGCCCGGCCTCTGGCTGCTGATCGCGGTGGCTCTGGTCTTCGGCGTCGTGGACGCCCTGTTCCTGCCCGCGGTCGGCGCCCTGCCGCCACGGATCACCGGCCCCGGCCAGCTCGCCAGGGTCCAGGGACTGCGCGGTCTCGCGGCGCGGGTCGCCAATGTGACCGGGGCGCCGCTCGGCGGGCTCCTGGTCGCGCTCGGCGGCTCGGCGGCGGCGTTCGCCACGGCGGGCGCGCTCTTCGCGGTGTCGCTGGTGCTGCTCATCGCCGTACGGATGACACCCCTGCCCCAGCCCCAACGACGGCCGCACGACAACGCGGCATCAGTAGAAGGCGGCGCGGAAGGCACCCCGGAACCCACCGCGAGCCCCGGCGTCCGGCGCGAACTCACCGACGGGCTGCGCTACATCCGCCGCCACCGCGTCCTGGGCCCGCTGATGCTCGTCATCGCCCTCAGCGAGCTGGGCTTCGTCGGCCCGCTCAACATCGGCCTCGTCCTGCTCGCCCAGGACCGGGGCTGGGGCGCCGGTGGCATGGGCTGGATCGTGGGCGCCTTCGGCGTCGGCGCCGGGGCCGCCTCCCTGCTCCTGGCGGTGCGCGGGCGCCTCCCGCGCGCGGGACTCGTCCTGTGTCTGTCCGTCGTCGCCGGAGCCCTCGCGATCGGCGCCATACCCTTCGTACCCACCGTCGGCCTCGCCGCCGTGGCGGGCCTCTTCGTCGGGCTGCTGGCCGGGCTCGGCGGCGGACTGTGCGGGGCGCTGACCCAGACGGTCACCGAGCCCGGCTACCTCGGCCGGGTGACCTCCGTGTCCACCCTCTTCACCCTCGGCATCGCGCCGCTCAGCTACCCGGTGACCGGCGCCGCCGTCGGACTCCGGGGCACCGGCCCGGTCTTCGTCGTCAGCGCCGTGGTCTGCGCGGCGGGCGGCGCGCTGGGCCTGGCGTTCGCCCGGCTCCGCCGCGCCGAACTGCCCGGCGGCTGAACAGACCGGCCGGCGGGCCCGCTACATCCCGAGCTTCGCCCGCTGGACCCTGTCGACCGCTTCCTTGTCGCCTTCCACGTCCACCCGTGCCGCGTCCTGCCGCCCGAAGACGAAGAGCAGCAGCTCGCTCGGCTCCCCGGTCACCGTCACCACCGGAGAGCCCTTGTGCGCCACCGCGGTCTGACCGTCCGGACGCCGCAGCACCAGACCCACCGGCGACTTGCGGCCCATCATCCGGGCGCCCTTCTCCAGCCGCGCCCACAGCGCGTTCGAGAAGACCTTGTCCAGTTCGCGGGGCGTCCAGTCGGGCTGTGCCCGCCGTACGTCCTCCGCGTGGATGTAGTACTCCACGGTGTTCGCGGCCTCGTCGAACTGCTTGATCCCGAAGGGCGACATACGCGGCGGCCCGGTACGGATGAGCTGGATCAGCTCCTCGTACGGCTTCGCCACATACTCGCCCTGCACCCGCTCCAGCCGGTTCCTGAGCGGGCCGATGAGCTGTCCGCCCGCCGCGTCCGGGCGGCGCTCGCGCACCACCACGTGCGCCGCGAGATCCCGGGCGGTCCAGCCGTCGCACAAGGTCGGGGCGTCGGGTCCCGACGACTCCAACAGGTCGGCGAGCAGAAGTCGTTCACGCTTTGCATGGGTCGACATACCTGCCAGCGTACGACCGCCGCGCGCCGTCCGCCCAGTGGACGTCCGGGGCCCGGGGCGGGACGGTCGCGGCACAATGGACCCCATGACCAGCGCGACCGAGGGCTCAGGCCCCACCAGTGGCCTCGACCCCGCCATCGCCGCCCGGCTCAAGCGCGGCACCGACGGGCTGATTCCGGCCGTCGTCCAGCAGTACGACACCGGCGAGGTGCTGATGCTCGGCTGGATGGACGACGAGGCCCTGCACCGCACCCTCACCACCGGCCGCGGCACCTACTGGTCCCGCAGCCGCCGTGAGTACTGGGTCAAGGGCGACACCTCCGGCCACGTACAGCACGTCAGGTCCGTCGCGCTCGACTGCGACGCCGACACGGTCCTGCTCAAGGTCGACCAGGTGGGCGCCGCCTGTCACACCGGTGACCGGACCTGCTTCGACGCCGACGTGATCCTGCCGCCGACGTCCGGGACCGGCCCCGCGGCCGACTAGGCTCCGCTGCCATGGATCTCGACACCTTCCGCAAGCTGGCGGTCGACCGCCGTGTCATCCCGGTCGGCCGCAGGCTTCTCGCGGACGGCGACACCCCGGTCGGTCTCTACCGCAAACTCGCCGCCGAACGCCCGGGGACCTTCCTCCTCGAATCCGCCGAGAACGGCCGCTCCTGGTCGCGCTACTCCTTCATCGGGGTACGGTCCGCCGCCACCCTCACCGAGCGCGACGGGCACACCCACTGGCTCGGCACCCCGCCCGTCGGCGTCCCCGTCGACGGCGACCCGCTGACCGCCCTGCGCGCCACGGTGGAGGCCCTGCACACCCCGCACGACCGCGAGGGCGACCTGCCGCCCTTCACCGGCGGCATGGTCGGCTATCTCGGCTTCGACGTCGTCCGCCGGCTGGAGAAGAAGATCGGCGACCACGCGCGCGACGATCTCCACCTGCCCGAGCTGACGATGCTGCTCACCTCCGACCTGGCCGTCCTGGACCACCGCTCGGGCACCGTCCTGCTCATCGCCAACGCGATCAACCACAACGACCTCGACACGGGCGTCGACGAGGCGTACGCGGACGCCGTCGCCCGGCTCGACGCCATGGAACGCGACCTGACCCGCCCCGTGGACAGCGTGCCCACCGCGCTGCCGCCGTCCGAACTGCCGCCGTACACCGCGCTGTGGGGCGGCGTGGCCTTCCAGGAGGCCGTCGAGGACATCAAGGAGCGCATCAGGGCGGGCGAGGCGTTCCAGGTCGTCCCCTCGCAACGCTTCGAGACCCCCTGCGAGGCGAGCGCGCTCGACGTCTACCGGGTGCTGCGCGCCACGAACCCGAGCCCGTACATGTATCTCTTCCGCTTCGACGGCTTCGACGTCGTCGGCTCCAGCCCCGAGGCCCTGGTCAAGGTCGAGGACGGGCACGCGATGGTCCACCCCATCGCCGGTACCCGCCCGCGCGGCGCCACCCCGCACGACGACCAGGCCCTCGCCGACGAACTGCTCGCCGACCCCAAGGAGCGCGCCGAGCATCTGATGCTGGTCGACCTCGGCCGCAACGACCTGGGACGGGTCTGCGAACCCGGCACCGTCGAGGTCGTCGACTTCATGTCCGTCGAGCGCTACTCGCACGTCATGCACATCGTCTCGACCGTCACCGGCCGCGTCGCCGAAGGACGTACCGCCTTCGACGTCCTGACCGCCTGCTTCCCCGCCGGCACACTCTCCGGCGCCCCGAAGCCGCGCGCCCTCCAGATCATCGACGAACTGGAGCCCTCGCGGCGGGGTCTGTACGGAGGCTGCGTCGGGTATCTCGACTTCGCCGGCGACTCCGACACCGCCATCGCCATCCGTACGGCCCTGCTCCGGGACGGCACCGCGTACGTCCAGGCGGGCGCGGGCGTCGTCGCCGACTCCGACCCCGTCGCCGAGGACACCGAGTGCCGCAACAAGGCGGCCGCGGTACTGCGCGCCGTGCACACCGCGAACCGGCTGTCCACCTCCTGAGGAGGCAGCCCGGGGGAGGCCCGTCCGAGGTGGCCGGGGCCGGTAGGGGATAGTGGGACGGGTGACAGCCGTACCCATTCCCCAGCCCCGCTCCGAGACCGCGGCGGACGCCACGAGAAGGCGGGCCGGCCGAAGTCTCGGCGTCGCCCTTCTCCTCGGCGCGGCCGGCTCCGCCGTGGTGCTGATCGCCTCCGGCCAGACCTGGGCCGAGGGCAGCGCCGTGGTGGCGGGCGGCAGCGTGTCGCTCGACGCCGGAGGCCGTGACGTCACCGGCGTCCCCGCCGCGCTCGCCGTCGTCGGCCTCGCCGCCCTCGTCGCCGTCTTCGCCGTCCGTACGGCCGGCCGGCTGCTGGTCTCCGCGCTGCTCGCCCTCAGCGGCGCGGGCGCGACCGCCGCCGCCCTCGTCGGCGCGACCGACAGCGCCGCGCTCGACGACAAGGCCGCGCGTACGACGGGCGACACCGCCGCGACCATCGGCGCCCTCACCCACACCGCCTGGCCCTACGTGACGGCCGTCGGCGGCCTGCTGATCCTGCTCGCCGGGCTGCTGGCCCTGCGGTACGGATCACACTGGCCGACCATGTCGGGCCGCTACGAGCGCGACGGCACCCCGCGCGCCGCCCGCGTCCGCAGGCCGACCGCCCGGCGCGCCGGAGCCACCGGGCCCGCCGTGGATCCCGACCGCCCCGAGGACCTCTGGAAGGCCCTGGACCGGGGCGAGGATCCGACGAGTTAGCCCGCCGGCCGCGGTCGTGACCCCGTGGAGGGGAACGCCGACCGGTGCGGGACAATGAACGGTGAGCGTCCGGCTCACCCGGCGCGCGATGCCGGCGCCACAGCAGCAGATCAGCGAACGAGGAGCGAATCATGGCGGGCAGCAACCACGGACACACCCCGGCCGCCTGGACCGGTGCCACCATCATTGTCATCGGCTTCTGCATCGCGGGCGTCTTCGTGGTCGCGGCCGACCCCCTCGGTGTCGTCGCCGGCCTGGCGGTCATCCCCCTCGGTGCCGTCGTCGGCCTGGCCATGAGGGCCGCGGGTCTCGGCGTGGTCAAGGAGTCCGAGGCGGCGAAGGAGGCCCGTGCGGAGGCCGTGCGTGCGTCCCTGGACCGCGCGGAGCGCGAGGCCCGCGAGCGTGGCGAGGGCCACCCCACCGGACAGCCCCAGGTCCAGGCGGAGCCCCAGCCGGCGAGCCAGACCGCGTAACCGGCCCGTCTGACCGGATCCTCGCGACACCGCCCGCCGGCGGCCCGCGGACCCGGTCCCGCACCGTGAC
>NZ_JBHUZM010000109.1:0-26514 GCF_042667665.1 Streptomyces sp. NPDC057307
CGGCGGTGGCGGGTCCCGCCGCGCGGGGCCGGCCACGTCTTCCGGTGCACCGCCGCCAGGAGCCGCGACCCGGCTCCGCAGACCGGAGAAACGATGGATACAGCAGCCGCACCCAACGACGCACCGCCACCCCCCACCCTTGAGAACAAGGGCGCGAGCAAGGGGCCGAAGCAGCTCGGCGACCGGATCTTCCTGGGTCTGTCCCGTGGCTCCGGTATCACCCTGCTGGTCATCATGGCCGCCATCGCCGCGTTCCTGACCTATCGCGCGACGCTCGCGATCTCCAAGGACGAGACGAACTTCCTCACCACCTTCGAGTGGAACCCGCAGGGCGACCCGCCGTCCTTCGGTATCGCCGTACTGGTCTTCGGCACCATCGTCAGCTCGATCATCGCCATGGTGATCGCTGTCCCGATCGCCATAGGTATCGCGCTCTTCATCTCGCACTTCGCGCCCCGCAGGCTCGCCGCGCCGATCGCCTACCTGGTCGACCTGCTGGCAGCCGTACCGAGCATCATCTACGGCCTCTGGGGCGCCGTCTTCCTCGTCCCGTACCTCGACGGCCTGAACAAGTGGCTCAACGAGTACTTCGCCTGGACGTACATCTTCGAGAAGACCAACGAAGGCATCGCCCGCAACCTGTTCACCGTGGGCATCCTGCTGGCGATCATGATCCTGCCGATCATCACCAACGTCATCCGTGAGGTCTTCCTCCAGTCGCCGAAGATGATCGAGGAGGCCGCACTGGCCCTCGGTGCCACGCGCTGGGAAGTCATCCGGATGTCCGTGATTCCGTTCGGCCGCTCCGGCATCATCAGCGCCTCGATGCTGGGGCTCGGACGCGCGCTGGGCGAGACGATGGCCGTCGCCGTCGTCCTCTCGCCGAGCTTCCTGCTCTCGTTCCACATCCTCGACGCGGGCGGCGGCACCTTCGCGCAGAACATCGCCGCCAAGTTCAACGAGGCGGACGAGTTCGGCCGGGACGCCCTGATCGCCTCCGGCCTGATCCTCTTCGTCATCACACTGCTGGTCAACGGCGCGGCCCGCGCGATCATCGCCCGCCGCAAGGAGTACTCGGGGGCCAACGCATGAGCCACACGCTTCAGGACAAGCGGCCCTCGGTCGCCGAACCCCAAGGCTCGCTCTCCCACGCGCGGATGCCCCGCTGGTCGCCCCTGGCCATCGCCGCCGGCTCCGCGGCGCTGGGCTGCCTGATCGGGCTGGTGGCCGGGCTGGACAGCAAGATCCAGTGGGGTCTGCTGGCCGCGCTGATCTTCATCGGCGCCACGTATCTGATCACCGCCAAGGTGGAAGGCCGCCGGCAGGGCACGAACCAGGTCGCGACGAGTCTGGTCTGGGTCTGCTTCATCCTGGCCGTCATCCCGCTGCTCTCGCTCGCCTGGACCACCATCAGCAAGGGCGCGGGAGTCGTCGACGGGTACTTCCTGTCGCACTCGATGAGCGGACTCCTCGACACGGACGAGGGCGGCGGCATCTACCACGCGCTGCTCGGCACCATCGAGCAGGTCGCCATCGCGACGCTGATCGCCACGCCGATCGGTCTGCTGACCGCCGTCTACCTCGTCGAGTACGGACAGGGAAAGCTCTCCCGCGCCGTCACCTTCTTCGTGGACGTGATGACCGGTATCCCGTCCATCGTCGCCGGCCTGTTCATCCTCTCGACGTGGATCCTGATGTTCGACTTCGGATTCTCCGGATTCGCCGGCGCCCTGGCACTCGCGATCCTGATGATGCCGGTGATCGTGCGCTCCACCGAGGAGATGCTGAAGCTCGTCCCGAACGAGCTGCGCGAGGCGTCCCTGGCGCTGGGCGTACCGCAGTGGCGCACCATCCTCAAGGTGGTCCTGCCCACGGCGATCGGTGGCATCACCACCGGCGTGATGCTCGCGGTGGCCCGTATCACCGGTGAGACCGCGCCCGTGCTGCTGCTCGTGTTCGGTACGAAGCTCATCAACTCGAACCCGTTCGAAGGCGCCCAGTCGTCCCTGCCGCTGTATGTGTTCGAGCAGTACTCGGTGGGCACCGACGCCGCGGTCGACCGCGCCTGGGGCGCGGCCCTCGTACTGATCGCGTTCGTCATGATCCTCAACCTGGTGGCCCGCGGCATCGCCCGCTGGAAGGCCCCCAAGACCGGCCGCTGAGGCCCCGAAATCCGGCTCCGCCGAGCGGGGTCACGCAGAAAGCAGTGATTCAGATGGCCAAGCGAATCGACGTCAGCGGCCTGACCGCGTACTACGGCACCCACCGGGCGATCGACGACATCTCCATGACCGTCGAGCCCCGCTCCGTGACGGCCTTCATCGGCCCGTCCGGCTGCGGCAAGTCCACCTTCCTCCGCACCCTCAACCGCATGCACGAGGTCACGCCCGGTGGCCGCGTCGAGGGCAAGGTCCTGCTGGACGACGAGAACCTGTACGGCGCCAACGTCGACCCGGTCGCGGTGCGCCGTACGGTCGGCATGGTCTTCCAGCGGCCCAACCCGTTCCCGACGATGTCGATCTTCGACAACGTCGCGGCCGGTCTGCGGCTCAACGGCAAGTACCGCAAGAACGAACTGGCGAACGTCGTCGAGAAGTCCCTCAAGGGCGCCAACCTCTGGAACGAGGTCAAGGACCGCCTCAACAAGCCCGGTTCCGGCCTCTCCGGCGGCCAGCAGCAGCGCCTGTGCATCGCCCGCGCGATCGCGGTCGAGCCGGAGGTGCTGCTGATGGACGAGCCGTGCTCGGCGCTCGACCCGATCTCCACGCTCGCGATCGAGGACCTGATCGGCCAGCTCAAGGAGCGCTTCACGATCGTCATCGTGACGCACAACATGCAGCAGGCGGCGCGGGTCTCGGACCGTACGGCGTTCTTCAACCTGTCGGCCGTGGGCCAGCCCGGCAAGCTCATCGAAATAGACGAGACGGAGCGCATCTTCGCCAACCCGTCCGTCCAGGCCACGGAGGACTACATCTCCGGCCGCTTCGGATAGACACCGGCGCCGAAAGCCGTCCTTGCGGTGCTGCATGGCGGTGCCACCGCAAGGCGAAGGGCCCGCCCCTCTCCCAGGGGGCGGGCCCACTCATGTTCCGGGTGCGTCAGCCGAAGGCCAGGTTCACGATCCAGAAGCTGACCGCCGCAACGAGCGCCGCCGCCGGCATCGTGATGAACCAGCCCAGGATGATGTTCTTCGCGACACCCCACCGCACCGCGTTCACCCGCTTCGTCGCGCCGACGCCCATGATCGCCGAGGTGATGACGTGCGTCGTCGAGATCGGCGCGTGGAAGATGAACGCCGAGCCGAACATGATCGACGCCCCCGTCGTCTCCGCCGCGAACCCCTGCGGCGGATCCAGCTCGATGATCTTGCGGCCCAGCGTCCGCATGATGCGCCAGCCGCCCGCGTACGTACCCAGCGAGAGCATCACCGCACAGGCGATCTTCACCCACACCGGGATCTCGTCGCCCTGACCCTCGACATCGGCGATGACCAGCGCCATCACCACGATGCCCATCGTCTTCTGCGCGTCCTGGAGCCCGTGCCCGAGCGCCATGCCGGCCGCCGAGACCGTCTGCGCGATACGGAAGCCGCGCTTGGCCTTGTGCGGGTTGGAGTGGCGGAACATCCACATGATGCCGACCATCACCAGATAGCCGATGACCAGCCCGACGATGGGCGACAGGAACATCGGGATGACGATCTTCTCCAGCACCCCGGTCCAGATCACCTCGGTCCCGCCGGCGAGCGCCGCGCCCACCATGCCGCCGAAGAGCGCGTGCGAGGAGGAGGACGGGAGGCCGTAGTACCAGGTGACCAGGTTCCAGACGATCGCCCCGACGAGCGCGGCGAAGAGGATCCCCATCCCTCGCTGCCCGTGCGGCGTGGCGATCAGCCCTTCGCTGACGGTCTTGGCGACCCCTTGGCCGAGAAACGCCCCTGCGAGGTTCATCACGGCGGCCATCGCCAGCGCCGCGCGCGGCGTCAGCGCACGCGTTGACACCGATGTCGCGATGGCGTTCGCGGAGTCGTGGAAGCCGTTGGTGTACGTGAAGCCGAGCGCGACACCGATGGTCACGATCAGGGCGAAGGTGTCCACGTGGTTCAGGACTCCTTGACCGCGATCGTCTCCACCGTGTTCGCGACGTGCTCGAACGCGTCGGCGGCCTCCTCGAGCACATCCACGATCTGCTTGAGCTTCAGGACTTCCATGGCGTCGTACTTACCGTTGAAGAGCTGGGCGAGCAGCTTGCGGTGGATCTGGTCGGCCTGGTTCTCCAGGCGGTTGACCTCGATCCAGTACTCGGTGAGGTTGTTCATCGTGCGCAGGTGGGGCATCGCCTCGGCGGTCAGCTCCGCCGCCCGCGCCAGCACCTCGATCTGCTGCTCGACGCCCTTGGGCAGCTCCTCGACCTGGTAGAGGACGACCAGGTCGACGGCCTCCTCCATGAAGTCCATGATGTCGTCGAGCTGCGAAGCCAGGTTGTAGATGTCCTCGCGGTCGAACGGCGTGATGAAGGAGGAGTTCAGCTGGTGGAAGATCGCGTGCGTGGCGTCGTCCCCCGCGTGCTCCGCCGCCCGCATCCGTTCCGCGATCTCGGCTCTGGCGGAGGAATCCGCTCCGAGCAGTTCCATGAGGAGCTTGGAGCCCGTGACGATGTTGTCCGCGGACGCGGCGAACATGTCGTAGAAGCTCGTCTCCCTGGGGGTCAGACGAAAGCGCACGGGGGGTCCTCGGGTTACATCGGATTCGGTCAGGCTGATGCTAAGCGCATCATCCGGCCACGGCTAACCGGCGTCCATCAGTGTGCTGCATGGGACACGACGATCATGACGTGCCCCTGCCCCTGCGCGCGCGACTGGGTATCATATACCTACCTGGGGTATTTACGCCCCTTTCGGACATCTCTCACGAACACCCCACCAGGAGGACGCGATGACGACCACCGAGGCGGCAGGCGCGGCGACCAGCGACGCGACCTCCGGTACGGGCACGGCGGCCGGCACGGCCACGACAGACGGCGACGAGATCGTCACCGACCACGATCGCGGTGTGCACGGCTACCACAAGCAGAAGGACGAGCACCTCAAGCGGCTGCGCCGGATCGAGGGCCAGATCCGGGGGCTCCAGCGGCTCGTCGACGAGGACGTCTACTGCATCGACATACTCACCCAGGTCTCGGCCTCGACGAAGGCCCTCCAGTCCTTCGCGCTCCAGTTGCTGGAGGAGCACCTGCGGCACTGCGTGGCGGACGCGGCGGTCAAGGGCGGGGACGAGATCGACGACAAGGTGCAGGAAGCGACGAAGGCCATCGCGCGTCTGCTGCGTACCTGAACCCCGCCGAGGATCGGCCGGCCGACGGGTCGACGGCCGACGGGTCGACGTTCAGGATCGGTCCGGACCCGACCCGACCCGACCCGACCCGACCGCGCCGGTCAGTGGCAGGGCGATCTCTCGCCGCGGTCCGCGCCCACCTTCAGCACCTCGTCGATACGGTCCGGGCTGAGCCGCTCACCGTCCGCGGCCGACGCCGCGATCATCAGCTCTCCGCAGAGTTCGATCTCGGCGAGGGCCACGTGGTCCTGGACGGTCGGCGTGCGCAACAGTGCCACGTGCATTCACCTCTTCCTGCCGGTGTCGTCTTCCTGGCGGTGTCGACTGCCGACTTCCTAGGGTAAGGAGGGTGAGACGTGACGCGCATGGCACGTCCGGACCATTTACACCTTGATCTTCCCGGTGAAGATCTGGTCCTCAGGGGGGAGCCGCACCCCGACGGCGACCCCGAACTCGTACAGCAGGGTGGTTGAGGCGACCGCGACCGTACGCCCCTGATTCCGGTAGCTGAACTGGTGTCTGACCTTGCGGAGGCGCCCCGCGTCGTCCAGATAGGCGTCGAACGGTACGGCGTCCTCGGCGAAGCCCCGCGCCGCCGCTGCCAGCGCCTCGCGCGCGTACGGCGCCGCCTGCTTCGCGGCCCGCCCGATGTCGGTGACGCCCCGGTAGTGCGACACGCGGACGCCGGCCAACTCCTGCTCGCCGACGAGGACCACGTCCTCCGCGGCGCGCAGCAGTTCGGCGGCGGTCAGCGGATCGGTCGCGCCGCCGGTGACCAGATTGCCGTCGTCGAGGGTGGTCGAGTCGAGCATGACCCACTTGTCCTCGGGCACCCCGGCGCCCCGGTTCTTCATATAGAGGGCGGCCGGCGCCAGGAGTTCCGAGATCGGCCGGTGCTCGTCCGCGCCGGCCGGGTCCTTCGGCAGCACGACCGAGAGCTGCCCCATCCGCTTACGGAAGTCGTACCGGCCCTCGCCCCTGATGGTCACGCGCGTCCCGCCCGTCGCCATCACCAGTGAGGTCTTGGCCTTGGAACTGCCCGCCCCGACCAGCGCGTCCGCCGCGCCGCGGACCGCGGCCGGGTCACCGGGGGGTCGGTCCTCGGCCATGGCGCCCTCGCTCCCGGAACAACCGGCTGCCCCGGCCACGACCCCCACCACCGTGACGGCAGCGGCGACGACCGCCACGCCCCTGCGTCTGCGCTGCTGCACCATCGCCTGCCAACCCCCAACGCCCTACCGTTGCTTGCCGATGCCTGCCGTTGCCTGTCCGAGAGCCGCCCTGTCCCGATAACGACGCCCCGCGCGCCTCGTCACGCACCGCCCCTGGCCGGGAACGTACGCGCGAGTACGGTGGACGGGTGCGCGAGCAAGAAACCTCGGACCCGCCCACCGCCCCCCACACACCTCACTCCCCCCACTCCACGTCTACTGTCGAGCGCGGCTCCTTCTCCCTGGCGCGCTGCACCTGCGGCTGGTCGGGACCGGCCAGGCGCTCCCGCGACCGGGCGAGAACGGACGCCGCGTCCCATGCGACGGCAGACTGACGTGACGGAAACGGCGGGGGGAGGACGTCCGATGGAACGGCGCACACTGCTGGCCGGCGCGCTGGCCATGACGGCGGCCGGCGCGGTGAGCGCCTGCACGAGCGACGGCGGAACCAGTTCGCCGGGCTCGTCGGGTTCGTCGGACACCCCGGGCTCCACCGCGAACAAGCCCCCTGCGCCCCGTACCTCCTCCTCCCCCACCTGGGGCACGCTCGCCTCCGGGCTGGACGGTCAGCTCGTACGTCCCGGGGACAGCGAGTACGCGACGGCCCGCCAGCTCTACAACACGCGCTTCGACGATCTGAAACCCGCGGCCGTCGCGTACGTCGCCGGTGAGGACGACATCCGGGAGTGCCTGGCCTTCGCCCGCGCGCACGACACGCCCGTCTCGATCCGCAACGGCGGCCATTCCTATGCCGGTTGGTCCAGCGGCAACGGCCGGCTCGTCATCGACATCTCGTCGCTCGACGCCCTTGATGACGCCGCGTCGGACGGTGTGATCGGTGCGGGCGCCAAGCTCGTCGACATCTACGGCGCACTCGCCCGGCGGGACCGTACGATCCCGGGCGGATCGTGCGCCACCGTCGGCATCTCCGGTCTCACCCTGGGCGGCGGCCATGGGGTCGTCTCCCGCGCGTACGGTCTGACCTGCGACAGCCTCACCTCGGCGACGATCGTGACGGCCGACGGCAAGCGCCTGACCGCCGACGCCGAGCAGCACAAGGATCTCTTCTGGGCCCTGCGCGGCGCGGGCAACGGCAACTTCGGCGTCGTCACCGAGCTGCGCTTCCGCACCCACCCCGCGTCCACCGGAGTGGCGGCGAACCTCAACTGGCCGTGGTCCAAGGCCCGTTCGGTGCTGGCGGCCTGGCAGGAGTGGGGCCCCGACCAGCCGGACGAGATCTGGTCCTCGCTCCATCTCGCGGTCGGCGCGGGCGGCGGCGCCGACCCGACGCTCTCGGTCTCCGCCTTCACCCTCGGCGCCGAGTCCGACCTCAAGAACGCCCTCGACCGGCTCGCCGACCGCGCGGGCTCCCCGGCGAGCTTCGTCTCGCTGCGCCCGCGCGGCTACGAGGAGTCGATGCTCGCGTACGCCGGCTGCGCCGGATTCGGCGAGGACCGGTGCCGACTGCCCGGCACCACCCCTGGCCGGGGGATGGAGGGCGCGCTGTCACGGGAGACGTACGCCGCGACCTCGGACTTCTTCGACCGGTCGCTGTCGTCGGCGGGCATCGGCACGGTGCTGTCGGCCGTGGAGGACTTCAGCCGGATCAAGGTCGCCGACGGCGCGGGGTCGGGCACGGTCGCGCTGACCGCGCTCGGCGGCGCGATCAACCGCGTGGACCCACTCGCGACGGCCTTCGTGCACCGCGGCTCCCGGATGCTCGCGCAGTACGTGGCGTCCTGGCGCCCCGGCACACCCGGCACCTCGCAGCGGGCATGGCTGAAAACCAGCCAAGATTCGCTACGAAGCCACGCGTCGGGCGCGGCGTACCAGAACTACACCGACCCGGCGCTGACGGACTGGCGCAAGGCGTACTACGGCCCGGCGGCGGACCGGCTGAAGGAGCTGAAGGAGCGCTACGACCCGACGCGCCTGTTCGACTTCCCGCAAGCGCTCTAGGTCCTGATAGCGGCTACGCGGCGAGGTTGTTGTCGTCGGGCCGTGGCTCGGGGATGCCGAGCGGCCGGGTCCCCGGCGCCTCGGCGGCCTCGGCACGGTCGGCGTCCCGCGCGGCACGCGACCGTACGAGCAGCCCCACGCGCGGCGACCGGCAGATCGCCGAGACCAGAGGGGTGAGCAGCGCCATGGCGAGCGGCGCGAGGAGCAGCACCACGGCCGTACCGAGGGCGAAGCCACCGATCACGTCGGTCGGGTAGTGCACGCCCATGTACACCCGGCTGAAGCCGGCGACGAGCGCCAGCCCGATCGCGGCGAGGCCGAACCTGCGGTGGGCGACGAAGATGCCCGCGCCCAGGGCCATGGCCATGGTCGAGTGGTCGCTGACGAAGGAGAAGTCGGTCTTGCCCGCCACCAGGACGTCCAGCCCCATGTGGTCGACGAAGGGCCGGTCGCGCCCGACGAACCCCCGGATGGGGATGTTGATCAGCAACGCGACACCGGCGGCGAGCGGCGCCCACAGCAGCCCGGCGACGGCGGCCACGGAATCCTCTGCCGCCCCCCGCCGCCGCACGCTCCACCAGCACCAGAGCGCGACGAGGACGAGCCCGATCATGATCCCGTACTCGCCGACGAACTCCATGCCGCGGTCGAACCAGTCGGGGGCGGACTTGGCCAGCCCGTTGATGTCGTAGAGCAGGCTGACGTCGGGGTTCGACCCATCGATCGCGAGTCCAGCCATGTGCTGCGGCCCCTTGCCTTGTCGCCCACCACGACACGCCTCCGGGCGTGTCGCTTCCACCAACCCCCGTGGTGCCTGCGGTCAGTGCTGCGCGATCAACGCCACAGCCCCAGTCCAGGGAACGGCCTGATACCCCTACAGGTTCCAGTCTTCACGGGACGATCTCCAGGACGTTATCGAAGAGTGACACATCGTCCCAGCTCAGAGGGGTGAACGAACGGATAATTCCGGCCACGCGCACCCCCGCCGGGGCCCGACTCCACCCTTCCGGGCGTCAACCCTTCGCCACCCTCACGCTCCGTCGGACCGACGTCCCGTCAGCCGTTTTACGTACCGGACTTCCGCTCGGTGGGCAGATCGGTCGGCAACGATTTCGCGCCGTCCTCGGTGACCCTGGTCGCTCCGAAGTAGTCAGGCGTATCAATTTTGTCGAACCGGATCACGGCGCCGGTGTACGGGGCGTTGATCATGTACCCGCCGCCGACATACATGCCCACGTGCCGGATGGCCCGCGAGTTGGTGAGGTCGTCGGAGAAGAACACCAGATCGCCGGGCATCAGCTCGTCACGCGAGGGATGCTCACCGGCGTTGTACTGATCGTTGGCCACCCGCGGCAACTCGATCCCGACGGACCGATAGGCGGCCTGCGTCAGCCCGGAACAGTCGAACCGCCCCTGCTGCTCGGGAGTGCCGTTGCCGCCCCACAGATACTTCGTACCGAGCTTCTGCTGCGCGTAGTAGATGGCGGCGGCGGCCTGCTTGGAGGGTTCCACGCGGCCGACGGGGCGGGCGAAGCTCTGCTCGAGGGTGGTGATGATCTTCACGTAGTTCTGCGTCTCGGCGTACGGCGGGACGCCCCCGTACTTGATGACCGCGTACGCGCCCGCGTTGTACGCCGCGAGCATGTTCTTCGTCTGATCGCCCGGCACATCGTCCACGTACCCCGCGAGTTTGCAGTCGTACGTCGCGGCCGACGGAATCGCGTCCTGCGGGTCCCAGACGTCGCGGTCGCCGTCCTTGTCCCCGTCGACGCCGTGCGCCGCCCAGGTCCCCGGGATGAACTGCGCGATCCCCTGGGCCTGCGCCGGGCTCTCGACGCCGGGGTCCCAGCCGCTCTCCTGGTAGAGCTGCGCGGCGAGCAGCGCGGGATTGATCGCGGGGCAGAGATTGCCCCACTCCTGCACCAGCCGCTGATACTTCGCGGGCACGGCCCCCTTGGCCAGCCCGACCGCCCCACCGCCTCCCGCGCCACCCACGAGCCCGGCAGCGGCGGAGTATGTCCCGACGACGAGCAGCGCGATGAAGCACAGGCTCAGCCCGAGCCCGACCACACCGGCCATCCAGAATTTCCGCACCCCTCAACCCTCCCCCATCCGGACGACGTTCACCGCCATTTTCCCGCCGCTCGTGTCGGCTCTATTCGGACAGACTGCCGAACATGAACCCGGTGCGGACGAAGCTCCTGTCGTTCTCGTCCGAGGCGACGCGGCGGTGGACGACGGTCTACTCGCCCCAGGGGCGATCCCGAGCCGACCAACTGGGGTCCTTGGGCGCCCGGTCCGCGGCTCCGGGCCGCGCGGCTGCGGGGATCGGCCGCCGTCAGGTCATGGGAGAGGGAGCTGGCTGTGGATCAGGTGCGGGGTGGGGGTGTAGGGGCGGACCAGAAGTCGTCGTGGATGTCGGGACGCTGGGGGTACCCACCTTCGCGGTGCGGGGTGTTCGGCCGGGTCTTGGGATCGGCGACGTCGGACTCGGTGAAGCAGGGGGTGGTGATGGAGAGGAAGAACTGGCCTTCGCCGGCGACGGCGACCCTCATCCGAAAACCGTCAGGCGTCGATGCGTACATGGCGGGCAATTCTTCACTCGCTCGCACACTGGTGACCTGATACCCGCGCCCCTTCCAGTCGCGCTCCACAACACCGAGCAGACTCCCACGTCGCTCCTTTGAAACGATGGTCATGACCGCGATGCGACGCTTCACGGAACCGGTGCCGGGCGCATCGTCGCAACGACTGTCAATCGAAGGTCCGTGATTCCACCGCAGCTCCGGCCTGACCCCGTTCAGAGTTCTCAGCATGATGGAGTCGGCCTGGACGGCTGCCTCTTGCATATCCATACCCAATGCCTTCTTTTCTTCGCTTGTGCCACCAGGGGGAGACGTACATCCGGCCGCCAACCAGAGCAAGACCAGAATGCCCGCTGATCGGAGTGTTCTCACCGGCGCTCCTGACCACTGACCAGATGACCGCGTCCCGTAACGATCAGCGCGACGTTGTCGGCCGACTCCTCATCCTTCTCCGGGTCGAAATAGTTGGAATGCGCCTTCACCCCACCCATATCCATAACCGGCCGCGGCCCGTCCTCCACCCGGAATCTCCGCGCTCCGAAATCCTCGTGCGCCGGGTCCGTGCCGAACCAGATCTCGCTCTTCGGCGTCTGCGCGTCCTGTGCGAAGTACGCCATCGCCGCCCCGCCCGCCCCGCCGACCGCCGCCCCCACCGGCCCGCCCAGCGCCGCTCCCACCGACGCACCCCCGAGCGCGCCCATTCCCATTCCCTGGGCCTCCCCCTTCGCCGGCATTCGCGTCACCGGGTCGTTCTCCGCCGCGCCGACATAGACATGGTCGCTGCCCACTCCCAGATCAGCCGCTGAATCCGCACCCGTACCGGGACTGCCCACCAGCACGATGTCGTCGACGCCCGGAATACCGCCCTCCCGCTGGGCGGCCTGGCCCACCGTGAGGGAGCCGTACGAATGGCCCATTGCCGTCAAGTGCGGGTCGGCGTTCTCGTTCGTTGCCGCGATTCCCGCCATGAAGTCGCCGTACGCCGACGCCCCCGCTTTCGCGTTGTCCGTGAACATGACGTCCGTATTCCCCGTGACGTCGTCGAGCGAAAGCTGCGGCGCGTCATAACCCAGCCATACGATCGACGCCGTCGACGAGTCGTACTCGGCCGCGCCGGTCATCGTGTCCTTCGCCCGCTTCAAGTCGTCCTCCGCGAACCTCTCGTCCAACCCCGTCTCCAGCCCCGGCACATAGGCCGACACATTCCTCGCCGTATCCGGGTTCCCGTACGACACGATCGCCCGCCCATTCCCCTCGTCCCCGATACCCAGCAGAAACATCGGCGGATGCCCGCCCTCCCGCAATTGCCCGTCGATGGATCTCAGCCCCGCCAGCATCGTCCGCGACCTCTCGTCGTCCGCGCCCTCCAACTTGCCCATCAGCAGCGCCAGGTTGTCGCGGTTCGCCGCGTCGCGGATCGGCGCCGGGATGCCGTCCAGGTTGCCGATGGTGTCCGGGTGGACCGCCAGGTACTCCTCCCGCTGCTCCGGCGTCAGGCCCTGCCACCACGCCAGGCGTTCCGCCGGCGTCCCGTCGTGGGGGATCGCGGCTCTCAGGTAGTCCGCCGTCAGCGCGCGCACCGCCGTCGCGTCCGCGTTCGCGTCCGCCCACATCGCGTCCGTGACCTTCAGACCGTCCTGCGCGGTCAGCTTCCGCAGCGTCCGCGCGTACCGCGCGTCGACCTCCGCCGCCTCGCTCAGCGCGCGGGCGATCCGGTCCGCGATGGCCTGCGCCTTCGCCGCGAGCGGGTTCGGGCTCGTGAATCCCTGCGGCGGGGCGGACCGCAGGTACGCGTGGCCGGTCGCCGTACCGCCCCGCAGCTTCTCCTTCGTGAGCGGGTCCTCCCCGGCCTCGGGGTAGCTCACCGATCCGTCCGCCTGCACCGTGAACTTCAGGCCCGCCGCCTCCTCCAGCGCGTCCCGAAGCTGCCGCTGCGAGCCCCGCAGGTCCTGGGCGAGGCTGTTCAGCGTCGTACGGACCAGCCCGCACTCCGTGTAGATGTACTGGAAGTTCCGCCCCAGCGCCCGCAGCCGCCCGACCGCCGCCCGCGCCGCCTCGCCCTCCTGGGACGCCGTCAGCCCCGCGAGCAGTTGCTTGTCGATCCGGTCGCGGGCCGCGTCCGCGCGGTTGCTCGCCTTGCCCCAGCCGTCCGCCGCGCCCTCCAACTCGGCGCATCTCACGTCCCGTAACTGCGCCCACGTCAGCCCACCGCTCACCGAACTCGCCGGGCTCACCGCCCCGCCCCCGCGTCGACCCCCGCCAGCCCCGACCTGACCGCGGCGTCGTGCTCACCCTGCGTCTTCGCCACCGCGCGCAGTCGGCCCCCGAGGCTTCCGCACTCGTCGCGGGCTGCCTCGATGCGCCGTTCCCATGACGTACGTACGGTCCCCAGGACCGCGACGACGCTCAGCCCGTCCCCGCAGCCGGCCACGCCCTCGTGCGCCGTTTCGAACTCCGCCTTCAGATACGACATCTGCGTCCGCATCACCTCGGCCCCGCCCGCCGCCCGGGTCCACGGCCCGTCGCCGTGCCGCAGCCGCTCCCCCGAGGCGGCGCCCGACGCCGAGCCCGCCGCGCCCGCCTCGTCGGCCAACGCCTGCAAACCGCCCGAATAGCCCGCCATGCCCGCCATGCCACCCGCCCCTGTCCTCTGTTGTCCGGGATGTCGGGTGGCACTGTCCCAACCCGGGAAGGGGTCGATGAGGCGCGGAGGAGATGGGGACGGACCGGCCGCGCGGCTACGGGAGGGCGGAAGGCCCGTCCCCCGTTGGCATCGGGCGCCTTCGGCAACAGCGAGGCACCCCGCGCAGGTTCACCCGTACGGTGGGCCCGCCTCTCGCCCACGAGCGGCGCACGGATGGCGCACGGACGCAAAACCGCGGCGGGCTCAAGAGTGCACAACGCCAATCATTGCCCGGAGTCACCCTCCGTGATACACAGAGTGACCATACGCGTACCCGCATACTCCGGTTCACGACGCAGGTCAGGGCAGTCGGATCGGTCAAACGTGCGGGGATCGGGTAAAGAGACCCGCCAAGTCGGCATACGAGGCCGGTTCCATCAGCGAAGATAGAAGGCGATCCGTGCCGCCCGGCGCGGGTACTTAACAACCCAACAGGGGCGGTGAGTTGCATGGACGTGGACGCCGAGAAGGGCGACATCAACACCATCATCGGTGGTATCGCTCCGAGCTGGGGGCCCTTCGGGAACCTCGGTGCCGAGGCTCGCGTGATTGTCCAGGTGGTGATGGCCGTCGCCATCCTGCTCTGTCTCGCCATCGCGATCTGGGGCGCCGCCAAGCAGCGTATCGGCGCGACAGCGCTGCGGGACACCTTCAGCGCGGAGCAGGGCAAGGGTCTGATCGTGGCCGGCCTGACCGGCGTCTTCATCATCGGGTCGCTCGGGACAGTCTTCACGATTGTGTACGGGATGGCTGTTTAGCGCCATATCGGCCATGTCCGATCCGCACCGGGTACGCCCGTACGCCGGTCCACTCTCAACACCATCCGTCCGTCGCGCCCATCCGCCCGAGGTTGCGTCTCCCTGATGTCGAGTCACCACACCGCGCCCGCGCGGAAACCAGCGCTACCGTCGTACGCGGTGGCGCTAGCGGAACTGCATACGGTTGAACCGGTCGAGGGGGCGGACGCGGCATGAGCTTCGGCGATGAGCACGGCCACGGGGGCGACCCGGGCCGTACGACGGACGACAGCTTCGGCGGAATGGGCCAGACGCGGACGCGCCTGCCGGACGGCGGAGGCGGCGACGGGTACGGCGGCGGCCGCCGCCCCCAGCGCAGCTCGCGCTCGCTCATCGCGGTGGTGGGTGTGGTGGTGCTGCTGATCGCGGCTATCGCGTTCGCGAACCGCGGGGGCGGCGGCGACTCCGGCGCGTCGGGCGCCGGGGGCGGCGACGACAGAGCGTCGGGCTCGGAACCGACGGCGGCGTCGGGGGTGAAGCCGGTGACGGGGAAGAACGGGGGGATTCCTTCGGGGTTCGCGAAGGATGAGCAGGGGGCGGAGAGTGCGGCGGCGAATTACGCGGCGGTACTTGGATCCGACGGCATGTTCAACGAGCAACGGCGTCGCGACATCGTGCAGGCCATCGCGCACGCCGACTCGGCGACCAAACTCCAGTCAGGGTTCGACGCCGACTATTCGCCCGCGTTCCTGTCCAACATCGGCCTGGAGCCCGACGGTACGGCTCCAACTGGTTCCACCTTCGTCAACCGCACGCTCCCCGCGGGCACAAAGGTCGCGAAGTTCGCGACCGACACCGCCGACATCAACGTCTGGTGCATGGGTTTGTTCGGGCTGACCGGGGATTCGTCGACCAAGCCGGTGACGAACGGCTGGTTCACGGTGAACGTGAAGCTCAAGTGGGACGGATCCGACTGGAAGGTCGTAGAGACGAGCCAGAAGACGGGTCCGACACCCGTCACCGGGGACAACCCCGTGTCCGGGTCCGACGAGATCGCTGACGCGGTGAATGAATTCGGAGGGTTCACCTATGCCCGGTAGCCCTCGACACCTTCTCCGCTCGGCGGCCGTCACCCTCGCGGCCGCCCAGGCGGGCGTGTTCCTGTTCGCCACTCGGGCAGTCGCGGCGCCGACACCGTCGCCGACACCGAGCGCGAGTGACGACCCGTGTGAGCTGATCGCCGGTCCCGCCCGCGACTTCTGCGACAACGGCGAACCCGGCAGCAGCAGCAACAACTCCCCCCTCAACGACCCCACCAGCGCCCTCGACCCCCTCACCTCCCTCGCCCGCGGCTGCGCCGACGCCGCCGCGTGGACCGTGGACACCCTCTCCAAGGCCGTGAAGGAGACCGCCACGGTCGACTTCACCAACACCGCCTTCCTCTCCCAGTACGCCGTCGTCTTCGCCGCCGCCACCATCCTCACCCTCATCCTCTGGCTCCTCGCCGTCGCCAAGCGCGCCATCCGGGGCGTTCCTCTCACCACCGCCATCTCCGAGGCCATCGGCTTCCTCTGGCTCACGGTCCTCGCCTCCGCCTTCACGCCGCTCATCCTCTACACACTCGTCTCCGCCACCGACGGCGTCACCGAAGTCATCGCCGGCGGGACCAGTGGGGAGACGGATGTCTTCTTCGGGACGTTCTCCGAGGCGCTGAAGAAGGACACCGAGATCGGCGGCGGGCCGATCATGCTGATCGTCGTGTCCCTCGTGACGATCCTCGCGGCCGGCATCCTCTATCTGGAGCTGTTCATCCGGGCGATCCTGCTCTACGTCGGCGCCCTCCTCGGCGTCGTCGTCTACGCCGGGCTCGTCGACAAGAACATGTGGGGCCACGTACGCCGCTGGGCCGGGCTCATGATCGCGGTCATCATGGTGAAACCCGTCATCGTCATCGTCCTCGGCCTCGCCGGCGCGCTGACCTCGTCCGACGACGGGCCCGACTCCTTCTCGGCCGTCGTCTCCGGGCTCGCCATCATCCTCCTCGCGATCTTCGCCTCCGCCATGATCTACCGCTTCGTCCCCGGCTTCGGCGACGAGATCGCGAGCGCCCGCAGCAACGCCAAACTGTCCACCGACGGCGGCCGGGCCGCCGCCGTGATCAGTTCGCCCGCCGGTGTCGTCTCGCAGGGCATCAAGACCCACAGCGGCCGAGGCGGTGGCGGCGAAAGCAGCAGCAGTAGCGGGGCCCGCCCGTCCAACCCCGTCTCCGGTGGCGTCGCCGCCCACAGCAGCCGCCCCTCATCAAGCGGCGGCAGCGGCGGCGGAGGTGGCGGCGGCGTCCCCTCGCCCGCCTCCGCACCCCGCCCCACCAGCCCCACCAGCGGCACCCCCCACAGCAGCCGCACCAGCCACGGCAATCGCGGAACCGGTAACAACAGCACAGGAGGTGGAGGGCGTTGACGATTCAGTCCCATCCCATCGCGCCCCGCCGTACGTATCTCATCGGCCGCGCGCGGCCGAACGCGATCGTCGGCAAGAACCGTGAGACGGGCGAGATCGCGCTGATCATCGTCGGCGCGTTCCTCGGCATGATGAGCGGGCTCATCGTCCCCGTCCTGTCCCTGCGGATCGTGACGCTGCTCGGGTTCCCGCTCCTCGCGCTGGCCGCGGTGTACGTCCCGTACAAGCACCGCACCGTCTACAAGTGGTTCGAGATCAACCGCAGTTTCAAACGGACCCTGCGCAACGGCACCACCTACCGCTCCGCCGCCATGGAGTCCGGCACCGCGGCCGACGGACGTGAGGTCGAGGTCGGTCCGCCGCCCGGTATCGGACGGATCAACTGGCTGGCCGCGCCCTTCGGGCCGGACGAGATCGCCGTACTGCTCCACGCCGACCGCCGCACCGTCACCGCCGCCATCGAGATCGAGGGCCCCGGCGTCGGCCTGCGCGACAGCGAGGACCAGGAAGCGCTCGTCGACCGCTTCGGCACACTCCTCAAGCACGTCGCCAACGGCGACGGCTTCGTCACCCGCCTCCAGATGCTCGCCCGTACGCTCCCCGCCGACCCGGACGCGCACGCGAAGGACGTCGCCCAGCGCGGCGACTCCGGCTCCCCGGGCTGGCTCCAGGAGTCGTACGAGCAACTCCAGTCCATGGTCTCGACCTCCAGCGAGCAGCACCGCGCCTACCTCGTGGCCTGCATGCACTACACCCGCGAACTGGCCTCCGAGGGCCAGGCCATGGCCCGCGCCACCCGCCAGGCCGCCGGCGGCAAGGGCCGCGGCCGCAGGCTCGACAAGGACGCCGGTCTCGCCGTCGTCATGGCCCGCGAACTCACCGACATCTGCGCCCGCCTCGCCGAGGCCGACATCCGCGTCCGGCAGCCGCTCGGGCAGGCCCGGCTCGCCTCGCTCGTGCACTCCATGTACGACCCGGACCACCCCATAGACCACATCCAGGCCATGACGAAGCGGAACGCCTGGCCCGCCGAGCTGGACGCCATGGAGCCGACGTACCTCCAGGCCAAGACCCGCGAGTCGTCCACCCGCGCACCCTGGTGCCACTCCACGGCCTGGGTGAAGGAGTGGCCGATGACCCCGGTCGGCGTCAACTTCCTCGCCCCGCTGCTCGTCCACACGCCCGACGTGATCCGTACGGTCGCGGTCTGCATGGACCTGGAGCCCACCGAGGTCGCCATCGAGCGGATGCTCACGGAGAAGACGAACGACGAGGCCGACGCGAGCCGCGCCGCCAAGATGAACCGCACCGTCGACCCGCGTGACATCGCGGCACACGGCCGGCTCGACCAGCGGGGTGAAGATCTCGCCAGCGGTGCGGCGGGGGTCAACATCGTCGGGTACATCACGGTGTCGAGCCGTTCGCCCGAGGCCCTGGCCAGGGACAAGCGGACGATCCGGGCGTCGGCCGGCAAGTCGTATCTGAAGCTGGAGTGGTGCGACCGCGAGCACCACCGGGCGTTCGTGAACACCCTGCCGTTCGCCACCGGCATCCGCCGATGAGCACCGCCGCCGCCACCCGACCGACCGCCGCTGATAGGGGCCTGTGATGCGAGATCCCATGTCCGCCTTCACGGACGCCTTCACCAGCTTCCTCTTCGGGAAGGTGGAGACCACCCGGCTCCCGGTCCGTACGTCGACCGGCCAGGCGCAGGCCGTCTATCTGCCGACCGCCGCCCCCGGTCTCGGCGACTCGGGCGTCATCATCGGTCGCGAGGTCTACAGCGGCAAGGGTTACATCTACGACCCCTTCCAGCTGTACGGGCAGCAACTCCCCGCCCCCCACTGGCTGGTCCTCGGTGAGTCCGGCAACGGCAAGTCGGCACTGGAGAAGACGTACGTCCTGCGGCAGCTGCGCTTCCGCGACCGCCAGGTCGTCGTCCTCGACGCCCAGGGCGAGGACGGCGCCGGCGAGTGGAACCTCATCGCGCAGGAGCTGGGCATAACCCCCATCCGGCTCGACCCGATGGCGGCCCTGGACGGCGGCATCAAGCTCAACCCGCTCGACCCGGCGATCACCACGACCGGGCAGCTCGCCCTGCTCCGCACGATCATCGAAGTCGCCATGGGGCACGGCCTGGACGAACGCTCCGGCTTCGCCCTCAAGGTCGCGCACGCCTACGTGCACGCCACGATCGTGGAGCGCCAGCCCGTCCTGATGGACATCGTGGAGCAACTGCGGCACCCGGAGCCGGAGTCGGCCGAGGCGATGAACGTCGACATAGACGACGTACGGGCCTGGGGCCTCGACGTCGCCCTCGTCCTGGACCGGCTCGTCGACGGTGACCTGCGCGGCATGTTCGACGGCCCGACGACCGTCGGCATCGACCTGGACTCGCCGCTCATCGTCTTCGACCTCTCGCACATCGACCGCAACTCGATCGCGATGCCGATCCTGATGGCGATCGTCGGCGTCTGGCTGGAGCACACCTGGATCCGCCCCGACCGGAAGAAGCGCATCTTCCTGGTCGAGGAGGCCTGGCACATCATCAACTCCCCGTTCGTCGCGCAGCTGTTCCAGCGGCTCCTCAAGTTCGGCCGTCGGCTGGGTCTTTCGTTCGTGGCGGTCGTCCACCATCTCTCCGACGTGGTCGACGGCGCCGCCGCGAAGGAAGCCGCCGCCATCCTCAAGATGGCGTCGACCCGGACGATCTACGCGCAGAAGGCGGACGAGGCACGAGCCACCGGCCAGGTCCTCGGCCTGCCGCGCTGGGCGGTCGAGATCATCCCGAGCCTCACTCCCGGTATCGCGGTGTGGGACGTCAACGGCAATGTCCAGGTGGTCAAACACCTGGTCACCGAGGCGGAACGGCCCCTGGTCTTCACCGACCGCGCCATGACGGAGAACAGCCAGGCGTCCGACGCCTCGGACGCCGCCGACGCCATGACCGGCGGGCTGCCCGACGACGTACGGGCCGCCGAGTGGGAGGCCGAACAGCGCGCGATCCTCATGGAGCAGCAGCGGTTGAACGCGTCCTCCGAGTCCACGGTGGCGTGAGCGGCATGGCGGCGGGAGGCGGGGGCGGGCCCCGGCCGGGCGATCAGCGCGGGATCCCGGACGGGCTGATCCTGGGCGTGCTGGGCTTTCTGCTCGGGGTCACGCTGTTCGCGTGGCTGGCGACGGGCCTCGCCGCGGTCTTCGCGCACGGTTCGTGGCCGGACTCGGTGACCTTCATGCGTACGCCGATGGCGGTACGGCAGTTGGTCTCGGCCCCGGACGACCTCCCGGCGGCCTGGCCGGACACCCCGCCGGGCGAGCTGTCCGGATACGGGCTGTTCTGGGGCCTGTTCATCGGCGAGCTGATGGTGGCGGCCGTGCTGGCGGTGTTCGTGCTGGGCGTGGTGACCCGCTGGCGCGCGCTGCGTACGGTACGGCTCCGGGAACACGAGCGGGAACGTGAACGGGCGCGCGAGCGGGGGCGCGAGCAGGAACGTGAACGGGCGCGCGAGCAGGGGCGCGAGCGGGAACACGAGTCGGGACACGAGTTGGCGGAGGAACGGGCCGTCGAGCGTGTGGAGGAGCGCGTACGGGAGGCCCCGGCACCGTACGCACCACCGGTGCAGCCGCGCCCAACTCCCGCAGCCCCCGCCCCGGTCGAGCAGAGCCCGGTCGAGCAGGCCCCGACACCCCCGCCCACCAAGCCCGCCGCTCTCCCTCTCCCCGTCCCCGCTCCCCGCACCGCCCCCTACGCCCACGTCCGCTACGGCGCCCCCCACACCCGCCGCCCCGCCGCCGTGCAGGCCATCCAGGACGCCGAGGGCCCCGCGCTCGTCGTCACGTCCGACCCCACCGTCTGGGCCGAGACCAAGGACGCGCGCGCCAAACTCGGCCCCGTCCTCGTCTACGACCCCGGCCATCTCTGCGACACCCCGGCCCGTCTCCACTGGTCCCCCACCACCGGCTGCGAGGACGCCGACACCGCCGCCGCGCGTGCCGTCACGCTTCTCGCGCCCGTACGCCCGCTGGCGCGCCTCGACGCCGCCATGGCCGACACGGCGGAGACCCTGCTGCGCTGCTGGCTGCACGCCGCCGCCGTGGACGCGCGGCCCTTCAAGCAGGTGCACCGCTGGGCGCAGGGCGGCGGCGCCCACGAGGCCGTACGGCTCCTGCGTACGCACCCCAAGGCCGCCTCCGGCCTCGCGGGCCTGCTGGAGTCCGCGCTCACCTCGCACCCCGAACGCCGGGAGATCGCCCAGCAGTTGACGACCCGCGCGCTGGCGTCCCTGTCGTCCGTCCATATCCGTGAGGCGTGCACACCCAATCGTGCCGACTCGCTCGCGCTGGATTCTTTTGCGGCCGAGGGGGGCACGCTCTATGTGGTGGGTGAGCCGATCGAAGATCCGCGCACCCGTCCGGGAGCGATGCCGCTGCTGACCGCTCTCGCCTCAAGCGTGGTCGAGCACGGCCGCCGCATGGCCGTACGGTCATCCGCCGGTCGGCTCGACCCACCAATGACGCTGGTCCTCGACGACGTGGCGGCGGTGGCGCCACTGCCCGCGCTGCCCGAGCTGCTGGCCGACGGCGACGAGCACGGAATGCCCGCGCTGGTCCTGCTGCGCTCACGCGAACAGGGGCGGGACCGCTGGCCGGACCGCTGGCCGCATCAGGAACTGCCCGCCTGAGCCGATCCGTTCAGCCGGGTTCACCCCCGCGCGACCCCGCGCCCTCCGGCCGCACCACCGCAAGCTCGAACTCCCGCGCGGAGGAATCGCCCTCCCCGGGATCGCCCTCCCCGGGGGCGCTTTCCACGGGGACGGTCTGCCCGGTCGGTTCGAACCCGAGCTTGCGGTACGCGGCCCGCGCCCGCCCGTTCCGCTCGTCCACGTACAGCCGCACGCGCTCGACACGGGGCTCCTCCAGCGACCACGCCCACGCGGTGGCCGCGTCGAACAGTTCCTTCAGCAGACCGGCGCCCCGGTGCTCCGGCCGTACGTACACAGCGACGAGATGCACCTGGTCGTACGCGCTCACGCCGCCGAAGGCATCGGTCGTGTCCCGCCGCTCGACCAGCGCCACCACCGACCCGGCCCACCCACCACCGTCGCCCGCCGGCTCGGCCACGAACTGCCGTACCGACGTGCCCCCGGCCGAGCGCTCCGTCCGCTCGCGCCAGAAGGAGTCCGGGCGTTGAATGGCGTCCTCGTACGTTTCGAGGTACGCGATCGGCGCGGCCGGATCCCGCAGGGCGTCCAGCCGAAGCTCCTTCGCCCGGACCCACTCGTTGGCACGCACGGCACGTACCGCCCATCCGGCGTTTTCAAGATTTACGGCGCGCTCCGCGCGATACGTCCGGTCCATTCCACGATCCTCCGTGCCCTCCGCCGCCGCGCACAAACGGGTTTCGTCCCGGCCCGACCCCCGCCGACTCCTGCCGCCCCCGCCGAGTCGGACCGGGCGCGTCGTACCGGGCGCGTCGTACCGGGGTAGTACGCCCCGTACGCGATGCCCGCCCCCGGTCCGACGTTCCGCACCCGCCCGCTGCCTACCGTCGAAGCCATGATCAAGGCCAACGGACTCACGAAACGCTACGGCGGCAGAACCGACAAGAGCGGCAAGACCGTCGTCGACGACCTCACCTTCATCGTCGAGCCGGGCGCCGTCACCGGCTTCCTCGGGCCCAACGGGGCCGGCAAATCCACGACCATGCGCATGATCCTGGGCCTCGACGCCCCCACCGCCGGCCACGTCACCGTCGGCGACTCTCACCGCTCCTACGCCGCGCACCCCGCCCCGCTGCACGAGGTCGGCGCCCTCCTGGAGGCCCGCGCCGTGCACCCGGGCCGCACCGCCCACCACCATCTGATGGCACTCGCCCACACCCACGGCATCCCCCGCTCCCGCGTCGAACACGTCCTGGACCTGGCCGGCCTCACCGACGTCGCGGGAAACCGCGTGAAGGGCTTCTCCCTCGGCATGGGCCAGCGTCTCGGCATCGCGGCGGCCCTGCTCGGCGACCCGGCCACGCTCATCCTCGACGAGCCGGTCAACGGCCTCGACCCGGAGGGCGTCCTGTGGATCCGGAACCTCCTCAAGTCCCTTGCCGCGGAGGGCCGTACGGTCCTCGTCTCCTCCCACCTGATGAGCGAGACGGCCCTGACCGCCGAACGGCTCATCATCATCGGGCGCGGCCGGCTGCTCGCCGAGACGACGGTCGCCGACTTCGTACGGGACTCGGGCGTCGCGGCCATGAGAGTCGTCTCGCCGGAGGCCGGGACGCTGGCGACGCTGCTCGCGGGTCCCGGCATCGAGATCACACCGGGCGCGAGCCCCTACGAGCTGGACGTACGGGGCGTCGACGGCGAGTACATCGGCCGTCTCGCCGCCGCCCACGCCGTCCCCGTGTACGAGCTGACGCCGCGCACCGCGTCGCTGGAGCAGGCGTTCATGGATCTGACGCGCGACGAGGTCGAGTACCAGGCCGGCACCACCCACGAGGCACTGACAGGAGCGACGGCATGAGCGACGGCATGAGCACCGCACGCACCACACGCACCACACAGACTGGTCGAACCGCCCGGACTCCGCGAACCGTCCCAGCCCGCGTGGGCATCACTCCCGCCCGGGTCCTGCGCTCCGAATGGCACAAGTTCTGGACCCTGCGCTCCACCTGGGTCACGCTCTCGGCCGCGTCGGTCCTCATCCTCGCCACCGGCCTGGTCATGGCGGTCGGCCACGAGCCGGCGGGCGGTGGCCTCGGTGAGGTCAGCGACCCCGTCGTCCTGACCCTGATCGGCGTCCAGTTCGGGCAGATCATCCTCCCCGTGCTCGGCATCCTGTTCAGCGCGGGCGAGTACTCGACCGGCATGATCCGCGCCTCGCTCACCGCCGTCCCACGGCGGCTTCCCGTCCTGTGGGCCAAGGCGACGGTCTTCGCCGCGGTGACGCTCGTCGTCACCACGGTCACGGTCTTCACGACCTTCCTGCTCGCCCAACTCTTCCTCGCGGACACGGACATGGGCGCCTCGCTCGCCGATCCGGGGATCGCCCGTGCTGTCGTGGGTACAGCGGTCGCGCTCACGCTCCTCGGCGTGCTCGGCCTCGGCCTCGGCGCGCTGATCCGCTCCGTGCCGGGGGCCATCGGCGCGTTCTTCGTGGGAATGGTGATCCTGCCGGAGGTGCTGTTGGCGGTGTCCTCCGAAGCCGTCAAGAACGCCGTCGCGTACTTCCCGGCCCGTGCCTCCGAAGCCCTCGGCGCGGTCCAGCAGCACGACAGCGGCTTGTCGGACGGGACGGCCCTGGTCACTCTGTTCCTGTGGGCGTCCGCGGCACTGGGAGCGGCGGGCTGGCTGCTCAAGCGGCGCGATGCGTGACGATGGAGAAATGAACGGGGCAGAGGCAAGCGCAGTGACAGGGGCGGGGGTAGGGGCAGAGGCAGGGGTAGAGGTGAGCGGGCCGGAACCGCACAGCGCGCGCGACGACGGATCGCTCACCCAGCTCATCAACCGGGCAGCCCAGCGGATCAGCGCCTTCGACGCGTCGCGCCCGCTCGTCTGGGACCTGCTGCTGACGGGCTGCCTGCTGCTCGGCGGCGTGGTCGACCTGACCGCCGGCGGTTGGCGATCGTTCGCGCCTAACCCCGACGTGCCGATGTGGGCGGCGACGGTCTGCACCGTGGGCTTCCCGCTGACCGTACTGCGCCGCCGTACGCATCCCCTGGAGACGCTCCTCGCGGCGCTGCCGTTCGCCCTGCTCCAGGCGTGGTCGGGCGCCGAGCTGCAGATCGCCGTGTTCTGCCAGCTGATCGTCGTCTTCAACATCGCGCTACGGCTGCCGCTGCGCCAACTCGCGCACACGGCAGTGCTGTTGGGCGTCCCCCTCGTCGTGGGGGCGGTGCGCTTCCCGGAGGGCGGCTGGATCATCCCCCTCCAGTCGTCACTGACGAGCTTCGCAGCCGTGGCACTGCTGGGGATCGCGGTCCGTACGAGGCAGGAGTACACGGCCTCCTTGAGAGAACGGGCGAAGCAGTTGGAGATCGAACGCGACCAGCAGGCCCAACTCGCCGCAGCCGCCGAACGCACCAGAATCGCCCGCGAGATGCACGACATCCTCGGCCACAACCTCTCGGTCATCACTGGCCTCGCGGACGGCGGCTCGTACGCGGCGAAGAAGAACCCGCAGCGCGCCACCGAGGCCCTGGACGCGATCGCCACCACCAGCCGTCAGGCCCTCACGGAACTGCGCCGCCTCCTCGGCATCCTGCAGAACGACGACGCCCAGACCCCCACCCCCGCCGAACTCGCGCCCCAGCCCGGCCTCGGTGAACTGGAGCAACTCATCGACGGCGTACGGGCGGCGGGCCTGCCTGTACAGGTCACGGTCACGGGCGACTTCGACCTCGAAGGGCTGGGAGGACTGGGGAGACTGGGGGGACTGGCAGGATTCGAAACCGCGCCGAAGGGCCGCCAGCTCACGGTCTACCGAGTCGTCCAGGAAGCCCTCACGAACACCCTCAAGCACGCCGGCCCGGACGCCACAGCGACAGTCACGCTCAGCAGCACCCCCGAGTCCATCACCGCGGAGATCATCGACACGGGCCGACCGACCCCAACGCGGCCAGGAGGGCGCGGCATCACCGGCATGCGAGAGCGAACCGCCCTGTACGCGGGCACACTTGACGTCGGACCGCTGCCGCCACCCGACAGCGGCTGGCGGGTCCATCTGTATCTGCCGAACGACGAGGACAGCCGGCTGTGACGACCGTACTGATCGCCGACGACCAGCCCTTGCAGCGCCTGGGCTTCCGGATGCTGCTGGAGAGCCAGGACGACATGAGCCTGGTGGGCGAGGCGAGCGGCGGCGCCGAAGCCGTACGCCTGATCGCCCAACTCCACCCGGACGTCGCCCTGATGGACGTACGGATGCCGGGCCTCGACGGCATCGAGGCAACCCGCCGTGTCGTCGCGGCCGGCAGTCGTACGAGGGTGCTCATCCTGACCACCTTCGACCTGGACGAGTACGCGTACGCGGGCCTCCGGGCCGGCGCCAGCGGCTTCCTCGTGAAGGACGCGCTCCCCGAGGAGCTGCTGTCCGGCATCCGCGCGGTCGCGAGCGGCGACGCGGTGGTGGCACCGAGCCTCACCCGCCGCCTGCTGGACGCGTACGCCCACCGTCTGCCGAGCACAAACACGGAGGCGGAGACAGCGGCAACCGAGGCACCCCATCCGGGAATCGCGCTGCTCACGGATCGGGAACGGGAGATCCTCACCGTCATCGGCCAAGGCTGGACGAACGCCGAGATCTCAGCCCGATTCCACCTCGCGGAATCAACGGTGAAGACACACGTGGGCCGCGTTCTGGCGAAGACAGGCTCCCGCGACCGCGTCCAGGCGGTAATCCTGGCGTACGAGGCGAAGCTGGTCCGCCCGTCGTGAAAAGGGCCTTGAACGCAGAAATGCCTCAGCCCCCGGACCATGGGTCCGGGGGCTGAGGCTAAAGATTGTTCGGCGGCGTCCTACTCTCCCACAGGGTCCCCCCTGCAGTACCATC